>DAIUBX010000031.1:0-7729 GCA_036846465.1 Bernardetia sp. | reverse complement strand
GATTGCATATGTAGCTTATACAGATAGAAACGCTAAATTTGTAAATAAGTTTTGTTTACCGTATAAAAAACGTGTAAATTAATTATTAATAAATTACTACCAAAAAAAATGACTATAATTCAGAAAACAAACGAAGAGTCTATTGTACTTGCCATAATGGAATTAGCTGCACAAATGCTCAAGAAAGGTTCTAGCCTTACCAATATGATAGGACTGACGACCCAACAGTGGATGGTTCTCTTGTATATACAAGGCGATACAAATATTCCGTATGCCGAAGAACGCATTCAAGAAGGAGGGATTTTAGCTTCTGATATTGCTGAGGCATTGAATGTTTCACGTTCAAACATTACTAATTTGTTGCAAGTTTTGGCAGATAAAAACTTGATTACCCAAGATAAAGACCCAAAGGATAAGCGTAGAAAAGTATTAGTCTTGACAAGAAAAGGAAGAGATGCTATTGCTAAAGTAGCTCCTTTGAGAGAAAATGCAAATCGACGTTTGTTGTATGATTTTAGTGAAGAGGAAAAAGAAGATTTACTAGGAAAGCTTATGCACTGTCTTGATCGTATGCATGGAAGAGTGTAAATTTTATTCTATTTTAATAAAATAGCTTTCTCTTATGTAGGTTAGTAGAATAGCTATTGGTATAGTTATAGTTTATAAAATGATATATTTGTTCTATAAACTAATTTTAAGAACCTCATTTTTATTGATAAATTACTAATGAAAAAGCTATTTTATGTATCTGTCTTTGTAGTACTTTTGCAAATAATTGTAGGTACAGTCATTGCGCAAAATTTTTCGAAGGAATATTGGCACAAAGGCGAGGTCTATTTGTTTACTGAAGAAAGTATTAAGGGAAGTATTAGATACGATTTGGATCAAAATAATATTACTATCCGAACTCCTGATAATAAATTACGTTCTTATAATGCTTCTCAAGTCGAACAGTTTTGGATTGAAGATGAATTACAAAAGCGAGTTCGTTATTTTTATGCTTTGCCACAGATTACAAAAGATGATTATCGGGTTCTTTATTTCTTTGAATTATTGACAGAGGGCAAAATTACGCTTCTTTGTAGAGAAAATTTTGTAGTCAAACAAGCAGGTTATTATTCGCCTTATATGTGGGGAGGTTGGACAAATGGGGGAAGTTATATTGTACAAGAAGATGACTATTTTTTATTGAATAATGAAGGAAATGTTGTTGATGTTGAAGAAGAGCGAGATGCAATTATGAATCTTTTTGGTAACAAAAAAGAAGTGATGGAGCTTTATTTAATAGATCACGATAACAAATTACGTAGTAGAGAAGATTTATTGAAAGTGATTCGTTATTACAATGAGGTTTATAAATAAAAAATATTAGACAAAACAAAAATGCTACTGGGTGCATCTCAAAATGTCGTTTTTTCAATTTTTTGGCTACTTTAACATACAATAGACAGGGTTAAAGCCTATTTTTGAAAATATATCTTTGTGAAAAACACAAAAAGTAGTTTTTTTAATTGAACAGGGTTTTAACCCTGTTTAGTAATGCGTGAATTTTTCAAAATGTAAATTTAGTCATTTTATCTTCCTAATTTTAGAATCTAAACATTCACGACTTCTCTTCTTCGTTTGACTTTTCTGTGTAAAAAAATAGCTAAACTACTAGCTGTCAAGACAATAATAGGAACAAGCCAGTTATCAGATAAATACCCCATTTGTCCAATAAAAGTAAAAACAAAGACAAAAAGAATATTCAAGAAAATTACTATTCCTACAATATAATAATGGCTACAACCAATATCTAAAAGTAGATGATGAATGTGATTACGGTCAGGTGAAAGAGGTGAACGACCAGCCAAAACTCTCAACATAAAAACTCGTATTGTATCAAAAAGAGGATACACCATCAAGGCAGAAAGCAAAGACAAAGGAGCAACAATATGTAATTCGCTAGTAACAGGTAGAGCAGCATTTTTATCTAAAAATAAAATCAAAAGTCCAGTAGCCAAAAAGCCAAGCATTAGAGAGCCTGTATCTCCCATAAAAATTCTAGCAGGGCTATAATTATAATACAAAAAACCTCCCACACTTCCCAATACAGCCAAACACATAGCTGAAATAGCTAGACTTCCTTCTAAGGCAAACCAAAGTCCAAAAAAACTGAAAACAATTAGAGCAACCGAACCAGCTAATCCATCAATTCCATCAATCAGATTAAAAGCATTTGTAATTACAATTACAATAAAGCCAGTAACTAAATAGCTAAAAACGAAATGTAATTCATATACTCCCAAAAAACCGTACAAAGAAAAAATACGAATATCTCCAATTAAAAGAACTGCAATTGCTACAAACTGTCCGACCAATTTCCAAAATGCACTTAAAGGCAAAAAATCATCTCGCATACCTACTACCACCATAACTAAAACAGCCCCAAGTAAAAATTCCATATTTAATGTAATATCTACAAATGACCATATCAAGGTGGAAATAATAAAACCAAAGAAAATCCCTACTCCTCCAAAAGAACAAATTTTTCCTGTATGGATTTTTCGTTCATTGGGTTGGTCATGTATATTACGAGAATTAGCAATCTTAATGATTTCGGGGATGAGAAGCAGACAAACTGCAAAGGCTGTTCCCAAGCTAAGAAGTAATTTAATCCAATTCATAATTTGGTAGTAGATAAATAATGACTTTTAGAAAAATGAGATACTATCTGTTCAAAATCACTTCATAAAATGAATCTTTAATTATAACGTATATTTATTTTTTGATAAAGAGAATCAGGAATTACTTTATTTTTCTCTTTTTGATGAATTAATTTTTCGCTTGTGCCTTGTTGAGATAGTTTTAAATTTTCTGATAAAGAAAATTGTTCCTTATCTTTTTGAGGGAAATTAAATTGCCACTCTAATAGATTGTTTTTCCAAAGATATGCCAAACCTATTATCAGTATAAAAATAAATAGTAATCCTTCTGTAAAAGCATAAATTTTCCAGCTACTTTCTGCCATTTGTAATTTGGAATCTGTTAAGATTTTTGACCAAGGAAATAAAAATATAATTTCTACTTCGAAAAGTACAAATACTAAGGCAATCAAATAAAAACGAATATTAAATTTACCCCAGCTTCCAATTACAGTTTCTTCTCCACATTCATACGTAGCGAGTTTTTCTTTTGTAGGATGGTTAGGGCGAAAAACTTTTCCAATACTCAAAGCAATCAGAGCAAAAAAAGCACCGATAATCAAAAAAAGTAAAACCAAACCAAAGGTAGAAACAGAACAAAGCATTGATTTCTGATTAAAATAATTGAACGATGCTAAAAAATGATAGTTAATAACTTAACTTTTGAGCCTATATCCTAGTTTTGTTTTGGTACGAATCATACCTTTAACTGTTTCCATATCTGCAAGAGTATCAAACGATTTTTTTGGAACGACATACGCAATATGCCTATTTTGATAAATAAGGAGGTAATGTTTGAATTCTCTTATTTTATAAATTCTTCTCCAAGTAAGCGTAGTGTGGCTTTCTAGTGTAACCACTTCGATGCGTTCTGGTTCGAAATAAAATGTAGTCAGTTCGGAAAGAGAAGGGTTTTTTTCGAAATAGCTCTTTGTTCTCAAATAGGTCAGTAGTGGCAGTACCAAAAATAAAAATACCGTCAAGCTCAAAAGCAAACCTAGTTTTAACTCTGAGTCTGCCCATTCTCCATCTGTAAGACGTTTTTCTAAAAGCATGACTACAAGCATGGTCGCCAAAAAAATACTCAGCCAAACCATTTTGCTACGTAATAATAGCGAAAAATTGAGTCGGAGATATTCCTCAAAATTGAGTTTTGCTTTTACTTCTATAATTTTTTCTTCTTCTTTCATACTACAAATAACGGCTTTTTTAAGCAAAGATAAAGTATAGAGAGATAAAAAAATTAAAACGATTTTGTTTGAAGAGAATTAGTACTTATTCTATTTCATACACTGATCGAACAGGATAATGGTCTGAAAAAGAGACTTCTCGGTGCGTATTGAAGTAAATACAATCTAATTTATCATTATCATAGAACTGATTGTCTATTCGAAGAAAAAATAATTTGCCATTAAATGTAAATTCCGTTCCTAATCCTTTGCTTTCAAAAGAATTATTAAGACTTCCACGAAGTTTGAAATAGGTATAGCTATACGGCAAATCATTCAAATCGCCACACAAAACAACAGGATAAGGGCTTGTTTTGATATGTTCTGTAATACTTTGAACTTGCTGTGCTCTCATCGAAAAACCTTTTTTGAGGCGTTTTCCTGCATACCAAAATGTTTCTTCAGGTTTATCAATCGGTTGGAGTTCGTTTTGATTGATACTCATGGATTCTAAATGAATATTATAAATCCGAATAGTATCTCTTCCTTTTACTATATCTGCGAAAATAGCCCCATTATCTGTCCGAACTCTAAAAGGAACTTCTCCTTTATTGATAAATGGATATTTTGAAAAAATAGCAATACCAAACTGTCCTTTATTGTGGTTTGCAGATGTATAACGAACGTGAAAATAATAAGGAGTATCTGAATCTTGTGCTGATAATTGTTCTCTAGTATTAAATACTTCAGCACTTTCAGCATTATAAAAATCTTGAATACATTTTATATCTGAAGTGTCATTTTTTAGCCATTCAATGGTGCTTTTCGTGATGGTATATTTTTCATCTCTTTGTTGATAGACATCAAATTCCCGTACATTATAAGACAGAACAGATAAATAATTTTTACTTGTATCAATATTTTCTTTCCAAATTCCTCCCAAACTGATACTTGCCTGCCAAAAAGGAAATCCAATAATCAAAACAAACAAAGAATAAAGTGCATACCAACGTTTGCGCCACCACCAAAGAAAAACAAAAAATATATTGGCTATTATACAAAAAGGAATCAGCATCGAAACAAAACCTGAAAGCCAAAAAAATTCAGGAGAAACCAGAACCGATAAATAAGAAATCACAGAAATTACCAAAACAAGACTATTGATAAAACGAAAGGTTCGTCTTGCATTGCGTCTGCGCCAAGATTCAAATTTTACTTTGTTTCTCCTAGAGCGAGAACTGGAACGAGAAGATTTTTTTGAACGACTTTGAGGAGGCATACAGAAATTTGTAGCTGAGAATGGAAATACTAAATTATAATTTTCATTGTACAAAGATAGAACGTAACGATTAGGCTTTACGTTGAAAATTTTTTGATTATTTTTTGTAAAACGATCTAATTAGGGATCAGTCAAGGAATACTAAATTTTACTCAATAGCCTCTTCCACCAACGTACTATCTTTCTGAGGATAACGGTCATAATAATAGGTAGTACATTGATAACGACGTTTTATTTCGACGAAAGGCTGTAAAAAAGAAGCTTTTCTGATTCCAGAAGTTTTATCAGCATACAGACTTTGCATATAAATACCAAAAATAGGAAGTGCTGTTTTTGAGCCTTCTCCTACATCAGAAGTACGGAAACGAATAGCTCTGTCTTCTCCTCCTCCCCAAACACCAGTTACCAAATCTCTCGTTACACCCATGTACCAGCCATCTGCAAAATTAGAAGAAGTACCTGTTTTTCCTCCTACATCATTTCCATTTCCCAAAACGCCATACGACCACAAACCTAGTGATGTTCCGTGTGGTTCTTGAGTTCCTCCTTTGAGCATATAACTCATTAGCCAAGCTGATTCTTTGGATAAAGCACGACGAGATTCTCCATGGAAATAGTGAAGAGTTTTGCCATGTTTGTCTTTTACTTGCCACAAAATCTGAGGTTCTTGCCACATTCCACCATTCATAATTGTTGCATAAGCACCTGCCATTTCGAAGAGCGATACATCACTAGAACCTAATCCAATAGAAGGAACTTCTGCCAGTTCTGAGGTAATTCCCATTTTTTTGGCATAATGCGCTACGGTTGTCCAACCTACTTTTTCGGTTAGTTTTGCTGTAACAGTGTTTATTGAACGACCCATAGCATGGCGAAGTGTCATATTTCTACCCGTATTTACCCAGTCAGCGTTATGAGGAGTCCAAATTTTTTGTTCTCCATTTTCTTCGTATCTAATGATTGGATTTGTATCCAAAATGGTATCACAAGGCGACATATTCAGCGAATCAATCGCTGTTGCATACACAAACATTTTGAATGTTGACCCCGGTTGTCTTTTGGCTTGTTTTACTTGGTCATATTTGAAATATTCAAAATCTAGACCACCAACCCACGCTTTTATGTGTCCACTATAAGGGTCTAAAGACACCATTCCTGCCCTCATAATTTGCTTATAATACTTTATAGAATCAATAGTAGAAAGTGTAGTATCTTTTCTGTGAGCTGAGTTTTCCCAACTAAAAACCGTCATTTTTTTAGGTTTTTCTAACAAGATTTGAATAGAATCACTTTTTTTTCCATACTTTTCTAGTAAATATTTGTAATAATCTGTTTTGGCAACATTATTTTCAATATAATTTTCAATTGGTTTTTTGTTGCTATCTGTCCAAGGAACTAAACCTCTCCATTGGTTGTAAAATCGTTGTTGAAGAATGGGCATTTGTTTGGCGATAGCAGCCTCTGCATGAGCTTGAATTTTGGAATCAATGGTAAGATAAATCTCTAAACCGTCAGCATATAAGTCATAATTATTTTTCTCACACCAATCTTTGAGTGTTTGAGTAACATAATTTTTATAATAGGTACTATTTCCTGTTTCGGCTACTTCATAAAAAATAGTCAAATCTAAAGGCAGTTCTTTAAGAGAGTCGACTTGATGACGAGAGAGATATTTATATTTTCTCATCTGATTGAGAACTGTATTTCTTCTATTTAATGCTTTTTCTGGCTTTCGGAGAGGGTTGTAAGTAGAGGGAGCTTTTAAAAGTCCGACAAGTAAAGCTGATTGATGAATTCCTAGACTATCAGGGGAGGTAGAAAAATACTTTTTTGCAGCAGCGTGAAGACCAAAGGTATTATTTCCAAAGGTAACTTCATTGAGATACATAGTCAAAATTTCATTTTTTGTATAAGAACGCTCCAAACGTACTGCCGTAATCCATTCTTTTATCTTAGCCACAACTGTACTCAACATACCTGCATCGCCTAGTTTTCCTTTGCTCTCTTCCGAACGGGTTTTGAATAAATTTTTGGCAAGTTGCTGACTTAGCGTACTTCCACCTCTATTATCTCCTTTCAAAAGAGCTAAAAAAACACCCACAGTAGCCTCTGCATCTATTCCAGAATGATTTGTAAAACGCACATCTTCAGTAGCCAAAAGAGCCAAGATAGTCATTGAATCTATTTCTTCATACTTTAAAGGCGTTTTATTTTGACTATAATAACGAGCTACTTCTGTGCTGTCAGCCGTATAAACAACAGAAGGTAAAGGGGTTTTAGGATTTTCAAGAGCTTTTAAAGAAGGAATTTCCCCAAAAAATCCAAACCAATTGAAGCCAATAGCAGTAAAAAATAAAATAATACTGGTTAGTCCAATTCCAATTATCCACCATAAAGCACGACAAAAACGCATTATTTTAGATTCTCCTTTTGGAAAACCAACAAATGAGTAGATATTTCTTACTGCTTTTTTTAAAAATGGGAGGTAATTTTTCATTTAAAGTTGTCTAGAAAAATTGTTATGCTAAGCTATTGATATTAGATTTTAAAACCGTACACTTTTATTTAAGCTCAATTTTTGGATTTTTAAAAATTAG
>DAIUBX010000030.1:0-11895 GCA_036846465.1 Bernardetia sp. | reverse complement strand
AAAAGGTGAAAAACATCCAAATTAGATGCGATTAACCTAGGTCGATGTTCCAAATAGTAGCCATAATAAAAATATTTGTATGAGTATGAATAAATTTAATAAAAATTTTGAGAGAATAGCAGAATGATAGGTCTTTCTGTCTCGCTCTTGATTAGTTATACGCAAAGATAAAAAAATAGTTGTATATACAAGTATTTTTTTGATAAAAATTACGAATTTTTTTGAATAATACATTAAAATTGCTTTAAATAGCTATTAAATATAATTGTACAAACAATCATTTAACTGAATTATAACCACAAAAAAACCTTTGTTTTAAGATTTTATTCTCAAAACAAAGGATTCATAAAAATTAATACTTAAAAATTTTGATTGTTTTTTCTTGATTACTCTTGTTTGACAAGTTGTAATTCAGCGACCAGTTTTATATCATCAGATACTATAACTGATCCTTCTTCGGTTGTGGCACTCCAAACCAAACCAAATTCTTGACGATTTACTTTTCCTCTAAGCTCAAAACCAGCTTTCGTTTGCCCATACATATCTACAGCAGTTCCTCCATACTCTACTTGTAATGAAATGGATTTTGTAACCTCCTTGATAGTCAATTCTCCTTCCATTTTATAGGAATCATCGGAGTCATTTTTCTTGAAAGAAGTAGATTTGAAAGTAATGGTAGGGTACTTTTCAGCTTCAAAAAAATCGCTAGAGCGCAAATGCTCATCACGCTGTTCTACTCCTGTGTCAATACTATCTACTTGAGCCTCAAAAGAAATTATTGAGTTTTCAAAATTAGTTTTGTTTTCTGATTGGGTTTCCATTTTACCAGAAAACTCCAAAAATGAGCCTGTAACGGTAGAGATTACCATGTGTTTGGCTTTAAATTGAATTTCGGAGTGCATTGGGTCTATTGTCCAAGTTGTCATAAAAATAGGAGATTAGTTTAAGAAATGATTTATCAGAATTTAGTAACAAATAAATTAAAAAAATGTTATTTACTAAACCTTAGTTTATTTCAATTATTTTTTAATATTTATTTTTTAATTTTATGCAAATCACAAAATCATTCATCTTTAAAGCCTTTATCTTAGTAATTATCTGTGAAATTATAGGTTTTACATCAGGAATTGCAACAGCAGAAGGTGTAACAAATTGGTTTCAGACTATCGAAAAACCTTTTTTCAATCCCCCTAGTTGGCTTTTTGCTCCTGTTTGGACAATCTTATATGCTTTAATGGGAATTTCGGCAGCTTTAGTTTGGCAACAAGGAATTGAGAAAAAAGAAGTCAAACAAGCTCTTATTTTATTTGGGATTCAATTAGTTTTAAATTTTTTTTGGTCGTTTATATTTTTTAAATATCACTTACTCCTTTTTGCTTTTATAGAAATCATTACGCTTCTCACTTTTATTATTTTGACAACGATTCATTTTTATAAAATCCATAAAACAGCAGGTCTTTTGATGATTCCTTATATTTTGTGGGTTAGTTTTGCGAGTGTGCTGAATTTTTCACTTTGGTGGCTCAATAAATAATTATTTCTTATTAAATCCTCTCACAAAATCATCTTCATAAAAAATAGAATACGTCAAACTATCTTTTTTGGATAATGGAAAATTCTTTTCTTTTGGCAGAATAATAATTTGATAGTTTTGATTTTTATTTGGTAAAACATCAACTTTTGTATCTGAGTTTCTGAAATAATACCTCAAAAAAACAGTATAGGTATCTTCCAAAACAAGCACAGAAGTTGGTTTTTGATTATAAATAGTCTTGGCTAAAGGTTCTGCAAATTGATAAACATTCGTTTGGATATTGCAACGGTAACACTCTCCATAACTTCTAAAAACAGCATAAAAAACAGCTAAACCAATAGATATAAACTGGAATATTCTTTTAAATTCTTTTTTATGGAATAAGGTAATACATTTTTTTTCTGTTAAAATTCCAATACAAAAACAAAGCATCAAAATTTCAGCAATCTGTCTGTATAAAAATACTCGTTCGAAAGGCAATACCTTCTGAATAAAGACGATTAGATAAGGAGAGTAAGCAATACACCAAAAATAAATGGCTGCTTTTCTAAATTCTTTTTTATAAAAAAATAAAATTAGAGAAGCTATCAAAGCCAAAAAACCAACAATTCCGTGAATGTCCCACAAGTAAAGAGGAAATTCTTGCAGCCACTTTTCTAGGCTCAAAGGAGCAACCCAAGAATTAGAAATAATAGCAGAAAGTCCATTAAAGATTAAAATCGGAGAATAAAGAATTAAAATAATTAGTCCAGAAATAAACGATACAAAAATACTTTCTTTCCGAATTTGATTCGTTCCAATAATCCATAAGCCAAGCAAAGAAGCAAACCAAACATAAATAAAAATAGGAATGGTATAACAACCCAAAATCAAACAAAATGACCATAAAAACCAATATTTTCCGTAGCTGACAGTTTCTAAACTATCAGAAAAAGAAGATATACTAATTTTAAAAACAGCATAACAAGACCATAAAAATAGCAAAACTATCCACGCATATCCTCGTCCGTGAGTAGCATAAAAAAAGAATCCCCAATTGAAGGCAATCAAAACAAAAGAAAACCAAGCAATTAATTTTTGATTTTTTCTATAAAAAAATAGCCAAATTATCCACAAAGAAAAAACGGCTGCAAGTGTAGCAGGAAGCTTCAAACAAATGAAATCAGAAAAAAAAGAGGGAATTATTTTATCTAAAATAGCCGAAAAAATCAAAAAAGCAACGTGATTATTTGGCGCAGGATAGTAAGTAGCACAAACCAAAATACCTCTATCTACAAAAAAAGTATAAGAAAAAACTTCATCATTTTGCCAAGCATACAACCACCAAAAAGTAACATAAATAAGTAAAGGAACAAATAAAGCGACTTTTTCAAGAATTGAAATTTGCCTCCAAGTCCATTTTACTTTTTGAGAAACTGAATTGAGATTATACCTTATTTCTTCAAAAATGAGTTTTATGTATAGAGATAACTTTTCCTTGATTATTTTTCCTTTCCACAGAAATAAAATAGAATTAACTAAATAAACTCCGACAAAAACTATTTTTAAAACTAAAAAGCGAGTTTCTGTCAGTAGATTTTCACGAAAAAAATCAATTCTATCTGTTTTATTATAAAAATCTAAAAGCTGATAGCTAAAAGCTTGACACTCTAATTCCGATAAAAGAAATAGAAGTATCATAAAAGACATAGAAATCAGTAGAATTTTGATGGATAATTTTTTCATTTTTATTTTCAATAAGGTGTTCAATCTAAATAAAAGTAGAGAGTTTTGAAAGTGCAAAAGAGTATTTTTTTTGGGCTTTCTTTATCTATTTTTTTTTATTGCTTTTCAAGTCTTATATTTGGAGTATATTAGAATTAAAAAAACCTTAATCCAATCAATACATTTATGGCAACTTATGATTTATTAGTAATCGGTTCAGGACCTGGTGGTTATGTGGCTGCAATTCGTGCTTCTCAGCTCGGACTAAAAGTAGGCGTTATCGAAAAAGAATCTCTTGGTGGAATCTGTCTAAACTGGGGCTGTATTCCTACAAAAGCACTTTTGAAGTCTGCTCAAGTATTTGAGTACGTTCAACATGCAAAAGAATATGGCATTGAAGTAGGCGAATCGAAAGTAAATTTTGGCGATATGATTGGTCGTAGCCGAAATGTAGCTGGTGGAATGAGCAAAGGAATTGAATTTTTATTCAAAAAGAATAAAATTGATAAAATAATGGGCTTCGGAAAACTAGCTGGAAAAGGCAAAGTAGAAGTAACCAAAGAAGATGGTAAAAAAGAAATTTACGAAGCAAAAAATATAATCCTTGCAACAGGTGGACGTGCAAGAGAATTGCCAAATCTTCCTATTGATGGCAAAAAAATCATTGAATATCGTAAGGCTATGTCTTTAGAAAAACAACCTAAAAGTATGGTTGTGGTAGGTTCGGGAGCTATCGGAGTAGAGTTTGCTTATCTGTATAATTCTATCGGAACTGATGTAACGATTGTAGAATTTATGGATAGAATCGTTCCTGTTGAAGATACAGACATTTCTAAAGAATTAGAAAGACAATACAAGAAAAAAGGAATAAAAATTATGACTTCTTCTGAGGTAACAAAAGTAGATACTTCTGGAACGGGTTGTAAAGTAACTGTCAAAACTAAAAAAGGCGAAGAAATCATCGAATGTGATGTAGTTCTTTCGGCTGTTGGTGTTTCGACAAACTTAGAAGGAATTGGACTTGAAAGCGCAGGCGTAAAAACGGAGAAAGGAAAAGTCCTTGTTGATGATTTCTACAAAACTTCAGTAGATGGCGTTTATGCGATTGGCGATATTGTACACGGACCAGCATTGGCACACGTAGCAAGCGCAGAAGGAATTATTTGTGTAGAGAAAATTGCAGGACACCACCCAGAGCCATTAAATTATGGAAATATACCGGGTTGTACGTACTGTCAGCCAGAAATTGCATCGGTAGGAATGACAGAAGAACAAGCTAAAGCGGCAGGTTATGAACTCAAAGTAGGTAAATTTCCATTCTCTGCATCAGGAAAAGCAAGTGCAGCAGGTGCAAAAGAAGGTTTTGTAAAAGTAATCTTTGATGCAAAATATGGCGAATGGTTGGGCGCACACATGATAGGTGCAAACGTAACTGAAATGATTGCAGAAGCTGTTGTGGCAAGAAAATTAGAAACAACAGGAATGGATATTGTAAAATCTGTTCACCCACACCCAACTATGTCAGAAGCTGTTATGGAAGCAGCAGCAGCAGCGTATGGAGAAGTAATTCATATTTAGGAAATTGATTTTTGAGCTATTATTAAACCCTAAGGGTCTTCGAAGACCCTTAGGGTTTTTTCATGTTTTGAATATTTTTTGTGTCTTTTCCAAAAAAAAGTGATTGTAGAAATATGGAAACCCTTTAGAAATGTCATCTAGTAAAAAAGAGATTCTAAAAATTCTATTTCTACAACTCAAAAAACTATTAATTATGAAGACTATCAAAAAAAGACATTCAAGATTTTATAAAAAACAGATTTTAGCTTTTGCTTTTCTTTTTTAGCCATTTTTTCGGCTTGTTCTAATCAAAAAACAGTTTCAGATACTAGCAATATAGTTGCTGATTCTACCGTTTTGGTTAGCTCTGATGAAGATGAAGTGATAGACGTTCCACTTATGAATATTTCTCCACCAGAACAAATAATAGAAGTAGAAAATGATTTAGAATTAAATGATAATATTGAAGTCAAGATAGAAGATGTTGAGATAGAAGTCGACAATATTGTAACTGATGTAACAGCAATAGAATCTCATTTAAGGGAAAAAACAAACACCGAAAACTACCAAAAATTAGTAGAAAATAAATTTATCCAACCCAAAAATCAAGCACTGTCTACTTTTTCTATTGATGTCGACAATGCTTCTTATACTACTGCTCGCAGTTTTATTCAATCTGGACAACTTCCCAATCCTGATGCCATTCGTATCGAAGAGTTTATCAATTATTTTGATTACGATTATCCACAACCAAAAAATGACGTTCCTTTTTCTATAAGTACAGAAATTTCGGTTGCGCCTTGGAACACAAAACACAAATTAGTTCATATCGGAATTCAAGGAAAGAATTTGGATTACAAAAATTTATCAGCTTCTAATCTTGTCTTTTTGATTGATGCTTCGGGTTCTATGGAAGATGCAAATAAACTTCCTCTTTTGCGTTCTTCTTTGAAGATGCTTTTGGGAGAAATGAATGAAAAAGACCGTATTTCGATTGTGGCTTATGCTGGTGCTGCTGGTTTGGTTTTGCCTTCTACTTCTGTAAAAGAAAAAACTAAAATATTGAATGCTTTAGAAAATGTTTCGGCAGGTGGAAGTACGGCAGGAGGAGCAGGAATAACTTTAGCTTACAAAATTGCACAAGAAAATTTTATCAAAAATGGAAATAATAGAGTCATTTTGTGTACAGATGGCGATTTTAATGTAGGAGTCAATTCGGCTGATGAGCTTGTAAAACTTATTGAAACAAAACGAAACAATGATATTTTCTTGACTGTTTGTGGTTTTGGAATGGGAAATTATAAAGACCATCAAATGGAGGAACTCAGTAATGCAGGAAATGGAAATTATTTTTATATCGATAATATTCAAGAAGCAAAGAAAGTATTTGTAACACAAATGAGAGCGACTTTATTTACTATTGCAAAAGATGTCAAGATTCAAATTGAATTTAATCCTACAAAAGTAGCTGCCTATCGTCTTATCGGTTATGAAAACAGAATGCTCAAAAAAGAGGATTTTAATGATGACAAAAAAGATGCTGGAGAATTAGGTGCAGGACATACAGTAACGGCTCTTTATGAAATTATCCCAGTTGGTGTAAAAAGCGAATTTTTGCCTTCCGTAGATGATTTGCGTTACCAAAATGATGGAAAAATAAAAGATTCTTATACGGCTGCTGCCTCTTCTGATGAATTATTAAATTTAAAATTGCGCTATAAAAAGCCAAATGAAGACACAAGTAATTTGATTGTCAATCCGTTGAAAGATTCTACTATTGCTTTAGCTAATACGTCTGATAACTTCCGTTTTTCGGCTGCCGTAGCAGAATTTGGAATGATTTTGAGAAACTCAGAATTTAAGTCAAATGCAAGTTATGACCAAGTTATTACACTCGCCAAAAATGCAAAAGGAAAAGATAGCGAAGGCTACCGAGCAGAATTTTTGAAGTTGGTAGAAAGTTGTCAGTTGATGTCTAAATAATGTATAACAGACTTCCCAGTCTGTTCGAAAGTTAAACAATTACCAAATTTATCTATTTTTTTTACTCCAAAAGCCGTTTCTAATTTTAGGTTAGGAATGGCTTTTTGTTTTTTTTAAGAGTTTATGTTATTTACTTTCTAAAAAATAAATCTTGCCTTTGCAGCTCAATTATCAAGAATCTTTTTTCTTTCTTATTTTTTAGAAAATTTTAGAAAAAGATAGCAACCTGCATGCGTAAGCAAGGTGCTGCAATCGATAAGCCGATATACATTTTAAATAAAATTTATCATCGGAACAAAAACGCCTTAATTAATCATAGTTAATTCTGATTTAAGGTGGTTATCTGACTGCTTTTTATGCTTTTTTCTCTCAAAACAGAGTAAAAGAGATTATTGATAATTTTTACAATTAACCAATAATTTCTATGAAAAAAGTAATATCAAATTCAAATTCTTCAAGTTCTCTTTCTGAAAATCTATTACCTTCTTCAAATTGGGTAGCTCTTATTCCTTTGTTTGTGTTTGTGGGAACGTTCTTGGGAGCAGGAATTTATTTCAATGATTTTTATGCTCTTCCTTCTCCTATTGCTGTTTGTGTAGGAATTTTTGTTGCTTTTGTTTTGCTCAAAATTCCTTTCAAAGAAAATATGGACACCTTTTTAAAAGGTTGTGGTGATGAAAAAATATTGACAATGTGTATCATTTATCTTTTAGCAGGTGCATTTTCTACCATCACAAAAGCAACTGGAAGTGTTGATGCTGTTGTCAATTTAGGAATAAATTATATTTCTCCTAGTTATTATCCTGTTGGAATATTTTTGATAGCTTCCTTTTTGTCTTTATCAGCAGGAACTTCTGTGGGTGCAATTGTGGCGTTAGGTTCGGTTACGATAGCTTTAGCCGAACAAAGTGGAATTCCTTTTTCACTTATGGGTGCTGCTTTATTGACAGGTGCAATGTTTGGCGATAATCTTTCTGTAATTTCTGATACGACTATTGCAGCAACTCAATCTTTAGGTTGTGAGATGAAAGACAAGATGAGAACAAATTTCAAAGTCGCCTTTCCTGCTGCTTTGGTTACAGTTATTATTTTGACAGTTTATGGATTTTCTTTGGAAATAAATTCGACTTCTACCTTTGTTTCTCAACCTGTTTCTTGGGTTTTGATAATTCCTTATGTGGTTGTTATTGTTTTGTCTTTGGTAGGAATGAACGTTTTTGTGGTTTTATTTTTAGGAGTTATTTTGTCTGGAATAATGGGATTGTATTTGAATAGTTTTGATATAATTGGATTTAGCAAAACGACTTACAAAGGTTTTGAGGGAATGAGCGAAATATTTTATCTCTCTTTGCTTACTAGTGGACTGGCTGCAATGGTAGAAAAAGGAGGAGGAATACAGTTTATTTTGGAGAAAATAAGCAAATTTATCAAAAATCAACATACTGCTTTAATTGGAGTGGCTACTTTAGTAAGTGCTGTTAATTTCTGTATTGCTAATAATACCGTTTCTATTCTGATTTCTGGAAAAATAGCAAAATCACTAAGTGATAACTATGAAATAGAACCAAGAATAACAGCTTCTTTATTAGATATTTTTGCTTGTATTGTTCAAGGACTTTTGCCGTATGGCGCACAGGTTTTGCTTTTGATTAGTCTAAGTGATGGACAAATAGATTATCTTGACCTTCTTGCTCAAGCGTGGTATTTGCACGTTTTATTTATTTTTTCATTGAGTTTATTATTTTACAAAACTAAGCGTTTGAATAAAGCATAAGTTAAAAATATTTTGTCCTAAATACATTGTTTCAAAAGTTTTTCAATGTTTTGTGTGTGTTCAACTCCTCAGAGTTGAACGAAACGCTTCCTCAGAAGCGTGATAGAAAGCAAACAAATCACGCTTCTGAGGAAGCGAAACATTCAGTTCTGAGGAACTAAATGCACAGCAAAATATAAGGAAACTTTTGAAACAGCGTCCTAAACAAAAAAGGCTATTTCTTTTTACAGAAGTAGCCTTTTTGAATTTTGGTAAGTTAAATCTTAATCTCTCAAAATAGTAAGCCAGTTTTTGTAGGTCTTATTTCTGTATTTAATTAAGAAATAATATTGCCCCGAAGTAGCATTATTTCCGTCCCATTCAAAATTACGGTCTTTACTTTCGAAGAGTAATTGTCCCCAACGATTATAAATTTCTACGCCTTGGAATTGGTCGTTACAATCATCTTCTGGAAGGTTTGGAATATAGAAGGTATCATTTTTTCCGTCATTATTTGGTGTAAAGACGTTAGCAGGTGTAAAATCAAGATTTACAGAAGCATCTTCTACAATAATTGTTAGCGTTTTTGGAGTAGAAGCACGTAAACCACAACGAGTAGTATCTAAAGCCGTAAAGATTACTTTAAATTCTTTACTAAATTCTGCTTCCAAAATATCACATTGAGGAGTCCAAGAAAAATCACTTTGAAGAATAGGGAAACCTTGTTTGTTTTCATATTGCATTCCCACATCTGAAAGAGTAAAACCAACACCACGAGCAGAAAGGGAAAGTCTATCACCATCCACATCATTAGCAAGTGAAGGAATAATGAGTTCTTGCCCCACTCCTATACGAACAATACACTCATTTTCATTAATTACAGAATCTACATTTTGAAGCTCTAATGTAGGAGGTGTATTTCTTGGATCAACCGTCAAATCAAAACGAACCTTGATAGTATCTGTATAAATAATATCACAGTTGGCAATATCTGTAACAATAAATTCAGCAAAATAAGAAGTATCTGCATTCTGAAAACCTAAATTCGAACACGAAGGCTGCCACGTAAATTCACTTGTAAGAGTAGGCAAACCAAAGACATCTTCAAAGTTCATATTCAAATCTGTAAAATTAAATCCTATTCCTCTTCCTATTAAAGAAAGCGAACTATTATCAACATCTTCTCCTGTTACATTAAAACGAACAAATTCATCTACACGAACAGAACGAATATATAAATCTTGAGCTGCATCAAAAGTCAAATTTGCTGACACTTCAGGCGCACGATTTGGATTTCTTTCGTACAATAAAATCAATTTTACTCTAACTGTATCTCCTAAAGATTCTTGACATTCATTAAAATCTCTAATAATAAAATCAATCAAAAACTCTCTTCTTGGATTTGCAACAGGGTCATTTCCTAAATATTCACATAGCGTTTGCCAATTAAATGTACTTTGAATAGGAGCAAAACCACTTACCTCGGGGAAAGTCATATTAAAATCTGAAAGCTCAAACCCTACTCCTTGTGCATACAAAAGAACACTATCATTTTGAGCATCAAGCCCCAAAACATCAAATGAAATTGCATCACCTACAAAAACAGTATCTACAAAAACCTGTTCACGAGTATCAAAAGTCGTGATTTCTGGTCTTGCTTCTGGTGCTGTATTATTTGGGTCTGGAGGAAGGACAACTAATTTGACATCAATTTCTTCACTTAATGAATTTTCACATTCGTTAAAATCATTTACCCTAAACTTCAAATCTATTGGCGTTCCGATTGGAATATTTGTTTGATCACAATTTGTATTCCATACAAAATCAGTCGTTAGGATTGGTCTTCCACTTACTCCTGTAAACTGCATTTGATATTCTGTAAAATTAAATCCTACACCATTTCCTGTAATCTGAATACTATCGCCATTTGGGTCGTCGCCTGTTAGTGTAAAACGATAAGGTTGTCCCAAAGTAAGCGTATCACAATATGCCATCATCGTCGAATCATAAATAAGCGAAGCACGAATTGTTGGTTGCAAGTTTGGACGAGGAAGAAGAACAACACGCACTTGAATTTGGTCTGTCGAATCAGCATTTCCACAGGCATCATAATCGGTCACATTAAAGTTCATTATAAACGTTTGTGGATTTCGTGGATTATCCAAATCTTCACAACTTGTTTGCCACATAAAATCAGAATTTATACTTCCAATTCCTTGCAGGGGCGAATAAGTAATATCTCTTCCGTTGTTAGTAAAGTTTTGAGGAACAAATACCACTGTCATGCTATCGCCATCTGGGTCGGTTGCAAGTGTATTAAAATCAATAATTTCTCCTACAAAAACACTATCATAAACATATTGATTTGTGGTGGCATCAAAAGTAAGATTTGAGTTTATGACTGGCGCACGATTTTGAGTAGTGTCAGCCAAAACTTTGATTTTCAAACAAGTTGGTATTGTTTCTTCATTATCACACTTTCTATTGTCTTTGGTTACAAAATTCACATCAAATGTTTTCTCGGTTTCGTTGGGTGCTAATGTATTACAATCAGGAGTCCAGAGAACTTGTCCATTCAAAATAGGTCTTCCTTCTGTATCTCCTCCATAAGATGCTCCAGCAGGTAAACCACTGACTGTTACTTGCAGGGAATCTCCATTTGGATCATCAGCTATTGTATTTATTATTAACTGCTCACCTACAATAACTTCTTTTATGTAACAACCTGTTGTTGGGTCAAAAACGGCATCAGTTACAAAAGTAGGAGGGTCATTTGGAGGATTTCGGATAATTACATTTACTCTTACTGTATCCAAAAGAGGCACTGCACAGCTATTATCCAAGACAATGAAGTCCATTATATAAGGTTCGGTAGGGTCATTTGGATTTAAAGGACATTCTGGAAAACAAACATTCAGAGAAAGCTCATCACCTCGTCCACTAATATTTCCACCATTTTGCAATAAAATTCCACTAGCATCATCAAAATTCCACTTGCGTCGTCAAAATTAATTGGTTCTACTCGTGCTTGAATAACTGTATTTGGGTCAGAATCCGTAACAAATAATTTTCCACATCTTGCATCATTTGGGTCAAGCGTAATTGTTGTTCCTTCTACATAACGGCTAGGTTCTGCATCGGCTTTAAAAGCTACATTTGGTTTTGTGGCAGTCGGACAATCAATGACTAAGATTTGATAATCTCTTCGTACTTCACCTATTTTTACACCATTTCTAAATTCATCTACTGCAATAGCAAACACAAAAAGTCCTGTCCGTGAGGCTGTAAGCGACACAATTCCGTTTTGGTCTATCCGTAAAGGTACACTCCCTGGAACCATGTTAGTTAGACTTATTCCTGGGGT
>DAIUBX010000029.1:7613-12016 GCA_036846465.1 Bernardetia sp. | reverse complement strand
AAAAATTGAGCTTAAATAAAAGTGTACGGTTTTAAATCTAATAAAATCAATTTTTTAACTGATAAAACAGTATATGGTTGAGAAAATAAACTTTTTTAATAATTAAGTGGCTTTCTATCTCTAAGCGAATTTGATAATTTAATAAAACTAGCTACCTTTGCAGACTAAAATTTTGTGAAGGGTGTTGTATCAAAACAAGTACACAGATCTGTTTCACAAATTTGTCAGTACTTATTTTAGTTAGACTTTACGTTCATTTTTATATAGACTTAATTAGAAAAATATCTCTCTAAAAAGTCTAAAAACTTGGAATTCAATTTCACATTAACCTTATTTAAAAAATTACACAGATAGATTATGTCTATAATTACAGCAATTCAGAAACGCACAGGACTACTTCTTGTAGTTATTTTAGGCGCACTTGCAGCCTTTGTTCTTACTGACCTTATTGGTAGTGCAAGTAGAATGGGTAGCGACCAAGTCATTGGCGAAATTGATGGAACAGATATCAAATACCAAGATTTTAATAATCAGCTTCAATTCATGCGTGATAGAATGGAAGCAAATCAGCAAACAAAATTAAACGAATCACAAATGCCTATGGTTCGTACACAAACTTGGAATCAACTAGTTACAAAATACGCTCTTCAACCGCAATGGGAAAAGTTAGGAATTGTAGTAACTCCTGAAGAAATTGTAGATATGGTACAGGGAAATAATATTTCTCCTCAAATCAAACAAGCATTTACTAATCCTGAAACAGGCGTTTTTGATAAAGATCAATTAATTGCATACGTTCGTAATCTTCAAAACCAGTCTCCACAAGATCAACAACGATTTGCTATGTTTGAACAGCAACTTCCTGAGTCTCGTAGAAATGAAAAGTATGAAAATTTACTTCGCAAATCTGTTTATGTAACTACTGCAGAAGCAAAACGTCGTTATGAAGATGAAACCATGAAATTAGACTTGAAATATTTGTATGTTCCTTATGCAAATATTCCAGATTCTGCTGTAACTGTTACAGAAGAACAAATCAAAGAATACTACAATTCACACAAAGAAGACTATGATGATGTTGCTTCAGTTGCTTTAGAGTATGTTACTATTCCAATTACTCCATCAAAATCAGATAGTACAGAGGTAAAACGTTATTTGACTGACATCAAAAATAAGTTTGCAGAAACTCAAAATGATACTTCTTTTATTGCTCAACATTCACAGATAGAAGCCAACTTTGCAGAACTTGCACCATCTAACTTTCCTAATGCCATCAAAAATCAAATGGGAGAGGAAGTAGTTATTGGTTTTGTAGCAGATCCTGTTGCAGCAAATGGAACATACAAAATGTTCAAAATAGTAAAAGCAGTAGGAGAAGTAGCTGATTCTGTAAAAGCAAGTCATATTTTGTTTAATACACAAGGTAAATCACCTGAAGAAAAATTAGTTATAGAAACAAAAGCTAAAGACATATTAGCACAAGCTAAAAATGGTGGAAACTTTGCCAAACTTGCAGAAGAGCATAGTGAAGACGAAGGTAGTAAAGTAAAAGGTGGAGATTTGAGTTGGTTTGGTCGTGGTGCTATGGTACAACCTTTCGAAGATGCTTCTTTTGGTGCTACTAGCGAAGGAGTTGTTGCAGAATTAGTTGAGAGTCAATTCGGTTATCATATCATAAATGTCACAGGTTTGAAAAAAGTAAATAAATATTTACTTGCTTCTGTTAGTCGTTTATTAGACCCAAGCGAATCTACTCGTGAAACTTTGTATCGTCAGGCTGGTGATTTGGCTTCTAGTAAAAACATGACTGAATACGAAGAACTTGTTAAGCAATATAATTTATTGAGCTTACAAGCAAATGATGTAAAACAAAATGCTCGTTCTTTGAATAATATTTATGATCCTTCTATTCGCCAAGCAATTCGTTGGGCATTCGAAGAAAACACAAAAACAGGTTCTGTTTCTAATGAAGTATTTGAAGTAGAGAACCAATATATTGTTATGTTATTGAAATCTCGTACTAAAAAAGGAATTCAGCCTCTTTCTAAAGTATATGAGCAGGTTCGTCGTAAAGTAATTGAAGACCTTAAGAAAAAAGATATTATAGCTAAATTAGAAGGTAAAAAAGGTACGTTAGACGAAATGGCAAAAGCATTTGGCGACCAAGCTCGTGTACTTGAGCAACAAAATTACACCTATATTACAAATGCTCTTAACGGAGTAGGTTTTGCGCCAAAAGCAGTAGGTATGGCTTTCGGAATGAAACAAGGAGAAACTTCTAAACCTATAGCTGATGAAACTGGGGTATTGGTAATGAAAGTAGAAAAGCGTAGTGAAGCTGGAGAAGTAGCTGATTACGCTAAATACAAAACACCATTAGAAGAAGACCGTCAACAGCCTTACAATACTGGGGGAATTCTTCGTGCTATCAAGCAATTGACTAACACAGAAGAAAATATTGATAGTTTTTATTAATAGGCTTTCCCATTATCAACGTCTGATTACAGACGATTGCTAAGGGAGTTTTAAATAAATACAATAAAAAAACCTAGGTTTCTCAACTTAGGTTTTTTTATGCTAGAATTTAAGAATGATTTAATGTAATTTCAATTTCATTACTTCTTAAATCTAATTTCTGACTTCATACTTTATTTACTTATCTGTTACGACCGTATTGCTCATGACTAGATACCCAGTCAGAAGAAGAAATAGCCGAAGCAAGAGAAATCTCACCTGCAAGTACTACCCCTGCAATAATTTCTGCTAATTTGTTTACTCTATCTCTACCAAAACAATCCATCATTTCTAAGCACTCTTTTTGAGTAGCCAAACCAACACCACCACCATAGGCAGCAATGATTAGAGAAGGAATAGTAATTGAAATATAAAGGTCTTTTTCAGGAGTAAGTTCTGAATAAAGAATACCAGCCGAAGATTCTGAAACGTTGGCTACATCTTGCCCAGTAGCAATAAACATAGCTGTGATACCATTAGCAGAGTGTGCGCCATTGTTATTTGCACCTGAAATAAATGCACCGATAGTAGCTATTTGTCCGTGATAAGCTAAAGATTCTGGCTCTACACGCATATTTTGAATAAGTACATCTCTAGGAATTGTACATTCTGCTACTACACGCTTACCACGAGTACGCATAACGTTAATTTGAGATGCTTTTTTGTCTGTTGCAAAGTTAGATTCTAAATAGAAATGTTCTACTTTGTTTTCTTTGTAGTTGTCCAAAATCCAGCTACAAGCTGCAAAAGTAGCACGACCTACCATGTTTTGACCTGCAGCATCTCCAGTCTTATAATTGAAACGTAGATAAGCAAATTTGTTAGACAAATAACAATCAATATCATGAAGTTTGGCAACGCTTGAAGTTGCTTCTGCTTCTTCTGCTATTTTAGTATAAATTTCTTTTTTCTTTGTCCATTCTACGAAATCTCTAGCACCACGAGCATCTTTAAATACAAAAACAGGCGCACGTTGCATCGCATCTCCAATTACAGTACATTTTACTCCACCACTAAGGTTAAGTACTTTCATACCACGATTATAAGAAGCTACAAGTGTTCCTTCAGCCGTTGCCATAGGTACTAAAAAATCGCCTTTTGCATGTTCTCCATCAATTGTAATAGGACCTGCAATACCAATCGGAATTTGTGCAACACCTATAAAATGCTCACAGTTTCCTGCTGCAATATGTGGGTCAAAAGAATATTTTGTTACGTGGTCTAACTTTTTACCAGTAACTTGTTCAACAAATTCTTGTCTTGTTTTAATAGCACTTTCAGCGTAGTCATCATTTTTATCTCTAGGAATTTTGACTTCTGAATCTCCAAAACCTGAAATAGCATCTTGTACTTTGAATTTGAGTTTTCCAAATGGATTAGCTACAAACGAAATCTCAATATCATTTTTTCCTTCTGGAAGTTTGTCCATTTTAGCTAGTACATTGAAACTTTTGCTAAGTGGAAAATCAACAGGGTTATTTGAATCCATAGAAGCAGGGCTAATCAGTTGACCATCTCCCATATCGATTTGAATATCGCTCATCGGAACTACTTTGCCGTTTATTTCAACGCTAACAAGTTCACTAAGTTTGGCATCACTCAAACGGTTTTTGATAGTAAATTGTACTCCTTTGTCAGTATTTTGTAAACTTCCTCTTGAATAAAGTTGTTTGAGTATTAAGCTTGGTATTTGCATAAGGTTTGCTATAAGGTTTGTGTAAAAATTTAATTTAGATTAGATGTTTTCTAAAAAGTTAAGCTAATATTGTAAAAAACCATTTATAATACAACTTATTTCGTAATGAATTAGCAAATTATTTGGATTTTTTTAAAAAAACAAATAATTATATCGTCAACATGAGTGACATTTTTCAAATTTTGTATCTGAG
>DAIUBX010000029.1:0-7603 GCA_036846465.1 Bernardetia sp. | reverse complement strand
CTAATACTAAATCTTCTCTTTAAAAAACATCTCTAAAATTAATTTTACATAAATCTTTGCACTACAAAAATTTACTCCTTTGTTTTGAGTAAAAAATGATAAATAAATAGTAATTTTGAAAGTGAGAATAGTATTTTATAAATAAAAGCCTTTCCAATTAGTTTGATAAAGTTATTTGTCTGCTAAATTATATAGATTATCGTGTTAGTTATGAAAAAAAGAACTTTTGTTATAGGAGCTGCCCTTGCAGCAGGATTTTCATATTGGTGGAAAAAACCAAAAGAAATTAGTTTTGATTATACCTTCAAGACCAATTTTTCGCCTACTGTACTTTGGACATACATAGAGGAAGCCTTCCGAAATTCAAAAGAAAGTGAACTTTGGATTCAGCATTTAGAAGAACTAGAAAGCACAGGAATAGCAGCAGGAAATAAAGTAATGGCGATTTATAAAACGCCTCTTTTTGCTAAAGTGCATCATTATTATATTACAGAGGCTAATTATGGAAAATATTTTGTCTATGAACCTGTTGCCGAACATCCACTAAAAGGACGTGCAATCGTAGAAATTACGCCTACAAAACGAGGTTGTAATTTGAGATGGAGAGGAAAATATTATTTCAAAGGAATGCCACTTGCTGCCATTTATTTAGTAAGTTACTTTGAAAAGGCATTTTTTAAAGGATTACAAGAAAATTTGTATAAAATAGAGCCTCGTATGCCTCAAAATATGCAGGTTATTGATAGGATTTATGAGTAAAATTATTCTCAAACAAAAGAGTAAGCCTTTACTTATTTTTTTAAGTAAAGGCTTTTTTCAGCTTTTTTATGAATTAATGCAGCATATTGAAATACTATCTCGTAAAGAATAAAAATCATTATTTTAATTTTATTCTATTTGATTATGAAATCTTATTGTTTGTATTTTGTGTTGCTTGTTTTTTGTTCGTCAAATTGTTGTGGTTGGGATTATCAAGGCGATGATTATATATCTACAGGCAAAGAGGTAATATATTTATTAGAGGGTATTAATGGTAATCCTATAATTTTACATAACGAAGTGTATGATCAAATAAATACTTGTGAGGAGGTAAAAACTGTTGCCACACCTACATTTTTGAATATATATTCATTTGAAGATAGTACCAATAGAACAGCAATAAGTGAGATAAATCTTTTGTTGTATAATCAAGACGAAACAAAATTATTAGATGACATAAGTATAGATAGAAGAACACCCTATTATTTGAATCAAGAGGAGATATACGTAAATGCTTCTTATAATGGAATATGGCAGACAATGACTTATAAAAAATTTGAAGAAGAAAATAGATTTATTTTAAAAATATCTGGGGTAGATTATAAAAATAATATTGCCTTTATTACTGGTACATATAATCTTTCATCATTGAATAAAATGCAAATTGAAAAGAGTTATGATTTGTCTGGAGTCTATCTAAATAGAGCCAGAATAGATATACTAGAAATACAAAATGGAAGTCTCAAAGCGATTAGAATAAAAGATTTGACAGAGTTTGGTGACTATAGAAGTTTGGGTGCTTCTATGAGTTTGTATAAAAATGTAGGTGATTCTTCTCTATTTATAGCTAATTCTTCTGTTCTTGGTAGTCAAACTAGCGTATTCTTGACTATTCCAGATTATACTGATTCATTTGAGGGTTATATCGATATAGTAAAACCTTATAAAGATTTAGATTCTGTTATAATGACTATCCAAATTAATTTTTAATTTTAACTAAATAAAATCCTTCTTACTCTAAAACAGTAAAAGAGATTTTTGCGTAAACAAGTAGATACATTTTCTACTCTACTTTTCTTTATGCATATTCACAAAATCCACAGACAAAAACACTTTAGTTTTCTAAATCAAAACCGTCAAGACCCAATTACAGGAGATTTGATTGTAGAGGGAAATGAAGTTGTTTTTTGTAGTGAATATAAATCTGTTTTTTTGAAAGATAGTTGGGAGTATTTGGGAGGAAAACATTGTAATTCTTCTGAAACACTTATTGAATTTCCTATACAAAAAGTCTTAGAGCTTCGTGTTTTACAAGATTCTAATTCATTACTTTTTCCTATTAAAGGCTCAGAAAATGAAAATTTTGAGAGTTTTGGTAATAAATTAGATGATTATTTTTGGAAGAAAATCAAAGTAAATTTGCGAGTAGATACTCAAATTCAAAAAAATATTGACTCAAACCTTAGTTTGTCTATACCTGCTTTAGAAAAGAACTCTCTTTATGTACTTATGGGGTTTGTTGTCTTTATCTGCATTATTTTAGGTCTTGTAATAGATTTTTCTACAACAGGATATATATTTTTGATGGCAATAGCTTTAGGAGCTATATTTTTACCACTTACTTTTACAGAATATGATACTAGAGGAATGGAAGGATATGAACTTTTTTCTTTTTTGGATAAAAAAAAGGCATTACTTCATTTTAAAGAAGATGCCGTTTTAGTTTATTTTGATGAATCAAAAAGTGCGTACAGTATCGAATATACAGATATTACTCAAATTGTTTTTTCGTATCAAAATATTACGATTTGTACTACAGATGCACATCAAAATACATTTCGTTTAGTGGAAATTTCATCAGAACAAATCGAAAAAATCATTCATTGTGTCTATAAATTTTCTTCTGCTACTTTAATGATATTTAAAAATCAACCTGCTATTATAGAAAGGCACGTAAAGAGTTTAGAGACAGAGTATAAAAATATTTGGATAGAATAAATTAGAGTACAAATAGTCGTCTGTGAGGACACCGACAACGGCGAGAAAGAAACCGTCGTTGAGACTCAAATGAAGTCGTCAACGAGGTTTCAAAATATCAAAACTTTAGTTTTTAGCTATTTTTTTCAAAACTACTTGTTCTTCTTGCTTAGACAAAATTTGATTGATAAAACTTCTCAAAGCCTCGTATTCAGTAAGCAAAAATAATTCAGAATTGATTTTGGTCTTACAACGAATTTGTAACCTATTTCCATTCTGACTAATACTGTATGAATAACTCGCTTTTCCATCTACCAAAGCTAAAGCTATAGACTCAGGCATTTCATCAATTTCGTATCCATCTGGAATAGTAAGCATCATCATATAAACCTCTGATTGCTTAACAAAAAAATCAACTGGATAAACTCGTGTAGGATTTTTGAACGGGTTTTCTTCGAACATACTAGACAAAATTGGTGTAAAATAAATTAAATCTGCTGTCGATTCTGCTGAACGAATAGCTACTTCCATTGTCAAATCAAGAGGTTTTTGGAGTTCTTTTAATCCTTTAAACTCATACGATTTTACTTCCATTTCTCCTTTTTTAATTTTTTCTTCTATGTATTTCTCTTCGCTAGTTGCCTTTGTTATTTGATTCATTATAAGTGATTTTTGGTTTCCATGAGAAGTAATTTTTAATTGTCCTTCTAATATTCCTTCATCACTGAGTGTCAAAACGGCTGTTGTATTTTCTTTTATTTCTATTCCTTCAGAAAGAGTTAGCCATTCTCTTTTATTTGGATTGACGACCCAACCTTGTCCGTTATAGCATCTGAAAGGCAATAAACCTGCTTTTAGATGATTTTGAGTAGCATCTAAAAAATAATTTTTACCATCTAAAATAACTCTAGCAATCATATAATCAAACTTGAAAAGATGTGGCGTTTCGTGTGCATATACTTTTCCATTTCCTATTGTGCTAAGAACCATTGGCTCTGCATTCAGACCAGCTTCCTGCAACATCAAAAGCATAACAAAATTCAAATCTGCCGAACTTCCTTCTTTTTCATCTATCGTTTTTTTGATGCCTTTTGTGTACATACGATCTTTCCCATTATAAGAAAATTTTTGAGCTACATATTGATGGATAATTTGCATTTTAGTTTTTTCATCCATATCAGGAGTAATAATTGTTTCTAATACCTCTTTTACTTGTCTTCCTTTTGTCAGTTGAAGTCCAAAATCTTCATCTTTTAATAATTCCTCTGCCATTTGCTTTAAATCAGTAGAAATTATTTGAGGTTGACTCATAAATGAAAGCTGCAAAGAATTATATTCAATGACAATAGACTGCAAATAATCCGATGATGCACTCATGTACTCTTCTCTCTTAAAGGCTGGTAAATCTTTAACAGCCAAATGAATTTCTCTAGTCGCATAATTATCTCCATCACTATACATATCTCCTGTTTTTTGCTCACTAATTGCATAATCAAAATAACCTCTAGCAACAGGAGTAAAAGCAAATACAGTAGGAATTGTACAATGATACTCACTCCACCTTGTAGGAATTGAATTTTGAAATGTCCAACTTTCCATCTCTACTCCCACTTTTTCTATTTCATAACTGTATTCTATCACACAGCCTTCTTTGATATTTGGCATTGCAAAAGAAATCTCTTTGTAGTCATTTGTTTTTCTATCAACAGCAACTTTATCAAAAATATCTTTTTTATCTAATTCATATTCCACTACTTTTCCATCCTCTAAAAGATACGTACTTGCTTTTATTTTATTGACCGAATGCCCTGATTTATTTCCTGCTGAATAACTTTCTGCTATATACGCAATTGAAATATTACCTCGTTCGAAAGCTGTTTTATTAAAAATTTTGATACGACGGTGTATTTTTTCTGTAGTAATAGGGCGATAATTCGTTCCATCACTTCTCTGTATTTTTCTAAAACTGGTAACTATTTCGCACGTTTCGAAGAGAACAACAGCTTCAGCATCTGGGTAGAGTTCGTAGCTTTTCATTTCTACTTCTTCTTGACTTACTTTTCCAAATTTAGAAGTCATTTCTTTTGAAAACTGTCCGTAAGAAAAAGCACCAAATGAAAAATAGAATAAAATTGCAAAAATAGACTGAATGAAAAACGATGTTTTTTTATAGTGTAACATAACTTTATATTTAATGAAATTATTTTTTTTGATTTTTAAATGTGTCGTTGGTGGTGAAACCATATCCGTCAAGCTAATTTTATTTTACCTCATAAACAGGGTTAAAACCCTGTTCAATTGAAGAAAATAATTCTGAAATTATGAATTGGACAGGGTTTTAACCCTGTTTTTATTATTAGCTTGACGGCTATGGTGGTGAAACTAACAATGGCGAGACACTTGGAAAGTGTCTGCTACTTAAATCCCTAAGTTCTGTTTACCAAAACTAATTTTGCTTTATCAGCCTTTTGTACTTTCTCCAAAAATTCTACAAATTCAGCATAACTTTCCTTTGCAAACTCTCCTTTTTTCATCTGCATTCTGCGAATATAAGTAAGTCCTTTTTCGCTCATACTATATTTTGTAGAATACGAGCCAAACTGGCTTTCGATGTTTTCTCCTTGTGGAACTGCTTCTGGTGCAAATCCTTCTGGCAAAACAAACTGAATTGTATCTGTATCTATCCAATCCAAAGTAAGAACTAAAGGCTGTGTTCTTTCTTCATAAACTGGAGGAACAGTTTCTTCTTGTGTAAATAAATTAGGTTGAATAAAAAGACGTTTTCCTGTTCGTTTAGCGCAATTTTGAATCTCTAAAGTCATTTTTTCTTCTACAAAAGGAATGCGTTCTTTGTAGCGAATCATTTCACTTTCTTTGATTTCTACATTATTCAAAGGAATAGATTTGTACAAAAATTTGGTTTGGTCATCTTTTCCCTCTTCTACCAAAAACTTTCTACTTCGTTCTTGTAATGCTCCATATTCTGTTCTGACCTGTGCTGTTGCAGTTCCATCTTCTGCCAAAACTATATTTGCTGTTCGTGCAATTCGGTTGTCTTCTGCTTTATAGATTGTGGTATGAACAACCTTTCCACCATTAGGCGTAATCAAAAGGGCATCTCTATCTTCTGTAAAACCTCCTTGATAGGCAAAGGCTTCTGTTTGACTGGTACATTCTAACCAAAGTGTGTCCTGTTTATTTTGAGTTCTTGTTGTTTTATCTTTTAAAGGCACACACAAAATGGCGTGATTAAATTGATTAGAAGGAAAATCTTTCATCATCTTTGGTGCATCACTTCCTGCTCGTATAAAGGCATAATGCGAATCTATACCGACAGATTTGAGCATCGCATGAGTAAAATTTGATAAGGCTTTACAATCGCCATATTTTTTCTCAGCTACTTCTTCAGCAGGGAAAGGCTGCCAACCTCCAATACCTAATTGAATACTGACATAGCGAGTATTATCTTGTAAATATTTGTAAATCCTACGGATTTTTTCATAATCATTGGGCGCATCGGCTACTAAATCTTTGAGTTGATTAGACAATTCTTCAGGTAAATTCTGACGGTCTTTATTTAATAAAACGCCCCATTTTCCAAAATCTTCCCACGTATTTAGGCTTCCTGTATAGCCATCAATTTCAAACTGTGTAGGTGCGACATATACATTTGGCGATTGTAATTCCCAATCTGGACTAAAAGGTTCTACTCTTTTTGCTGTAATGTTTTTAAGTTTCCAATTCTTGTTTTGAGTTTTTTCTATGTTGTCTTTTTGATTAGGAAGATTCACTTCTTTGATACGTAACGGAACATTTGAAGTCAATGAAAAACTAGCATTTTGTACCGAAATATAATTGCTAATTTGAGGATGCCAATTTGGAACAAAAAAAGTAGCCGTGTAACTTTTTTCAACCGTAAACTCTACCGTATAAGGATAGTTTGTAGGATGAAATTCAGCAAATTTAGCACGATTAGAATGAGCGATTGACATTCCATCATCAGGCGACGAATCTATAATATTACTCTTTTTGAGTTTTTCAATTTGGTTTCCCATAGCATCATATAAAGCCCCTTCTAGCTTATTTATTGTACTAAAATCATCATAATAAGCGATTAACCTAGAAAAATATTTATCTGCTTTTGGGTCTAAAATAGTATATGCCCAAGTATGAGAATAATTGACTTTTGTAAGCGAAACCACTTCTATTTTTGTATCACTCTTACGAACAACTACATGAGCATTATCATTTTTTAATGAATCTGGAATAGTCAGAACAGAGTAGTTTTGAGCGAGAGCAAAAGTAGAGGGAAAAAGTAATATTGATATGGAAAGAAGAGCTTTTTTGAGTAGTATTTTCATTTTTCGAAATTTTGAAGCAAAAAATTATGATTATCATTCTGTTATAGAACGAAATATCTATTTTCAGAAATGATAATTAATTATACCACAAAAGTACTATATGTAATTAGAATACTAAAATTATCCATTAAAAAAATTAAATAAAAAACATAATATTAGAATAATTATATAATTTTTTATTCTAAAACAAGCATCATTTTCAAAGTTTTATTCTTTTAATATTAATTTTCACAAAAAGTAATTTGCTTTATAACAACTTAGTCCTAATAAAATTTTGTATTAAAGAAGAGGTGTTTTAACTTAACTTTTTTCAATTGTTTTTATAGCTCTGTACAAAAATTGATAATTTCCTTCAAAAAGAGTGTAATGAATAGTTACGCAAAAAACAAATAACTAAGCAAAATAGCAGCAAGTATTCCCACAGCATCAGCAATTAGTCCACAACTAACGGCATATCTTGTATTTTTGATATTGACAGCACCAAAATAAACAGCCAAAACATAAAA
>DAIUBX010000028.1:5429-12182 GCA_036846465.1 Bernardetia sp. | reverse complement strand
AAAATCTATCTCTAAAGGAAAAAATAAACCTGCCAAAAGTGCTTTTGGACTTTGCTCAAATAACTGAAAAAGAGTGGGGAACTTTTCATACTCTCCATTTCCATTTTCATCTTGATAGTAATCGTATTTATAGTTGTAATAAGTCGGTTCAAAATCGTAATCGTAGGTAAAATTTATTTGACTATCAAAGTCAGAAGTAGCCAAAATAGTTTGTTGATTAATAAAAATAGCTTCCGAAAGACGAGAAAACCATAAATTTGGATGAAGATTAGAAGCTAGACCAATAATGAAAACAAAACTTCCTAAAAAGACAAAAAGCTGAAACCGAACTGATTTATTAAAATAATTTTTCGCAAAAAAACTTATTCCAAAGGCAAAAAGTAAAGGAACAAGCAGTGCAAAGTAATAGTACTTGAGTAAAAATAAAGCGACCATTAAAATTAATAGGATAATTATTTTTATAACAATTCCTATAAATTCTGTTTTTTTTGTTTTAATCTCGTCATGGTTGATGTCCTCACCGACGATTCTATAATTCCTTTTCTCAAAATACTTCAAACTATCTAAAAAGAAAGCAATCAGAAATCCCATAATCAGCCACAAAAAACTCTCTTTCATCATTGAACTTGCCCAAAAAGCAACCGAAGGCGTAAAGAAAAAACCAATGGATAAAGCTAACTTTACTTTTTTGATTTTTGTATCAGAATCATTTTCTTTTATAAACCAACTTGCCAAACGATTTGCACACGCCCAAAGTCCGAAAAAAGCCATTAGAGAGCTGTAAAGACTTGTCAAATACATATTCTTTGCAGCCAAAAGATTCATAAAACTCAGATAACGCACAAAGAAAAATGCTCGTTCGCCTTCTGTTGCAAAAATATAATTCCAAGAAGGATTTAATTTTCCTGTTACTAAAAAAATCAAATAACCTAAAGTATCACTCCAAAAATAATCACTCAAACGAACTATATCCTGTTTATAAAAAATAAGGTCAGGAAGAATATTGAAACTTAAATGAAGTTGATATAATAATATTCCATAAAAAAACTTGAAAGTCAAAGCTGAAAAATATACTTTTGATAAAATATCATCTTTATTGAAATGATAATGAGTTAAGATAATTCCCAAAAAAAGAAGGAGAGATAGAACTATCATTTTTTTAATACAAAGAGAGTGAAGTAGTTGATAATCAAATTTATAATTTGAGCTATTACGTTTTATTTTTTACAAAACTAATCTCATTTTTTTGTAAAGACACTTTTTTTAAACATTTTTGTAAGATTAAACAACACACGCAATTATCATACATTCGCAATACTATAAAGTATAAAACTAAAAAAGAACGTTTTTTGCTTATCTTTCGAAGTAATTATAAATCAAAAAACATCCTACTCTTTATCAAAATACGTTTACCAAAAATGAATAAAAAATTACGACTGAACAACCTATTCAATGAACAAATATCTGAAAAGTATAAAAAAAAATTGAGCAAAAAAGGAGTAGCATGGACTTGTATTTCTTTACTTTTTATTTTTTCATCTTTTTTTTCTCCCATAAATCAGATAGTTGAGACTTCTTTTTTACATTTATATGAAAACTGGAAAGGTGTACCTTATACAAACGATTACAAAAAAAGTAAAAGCACCTCTCTTTCATCTAATTGTTCACCAAAGAGTTTTTTATCACCAATTAAGCCATTGGATGACCAACTTATTGACGGACGTTTTACGATAGGTTATGGAGATAAAAGCATTTTATTTGGCTATCCTTATTCTTTTTCTACTTCTCATTTTGTGTTGCAATCAAGTGGAAAGTATGCTTCTAACAATTCAGAACTTTCTCAGACAACGCCTCTAAAGGGGGTACTTATTTCAGAAATTGAAGAAAATTCAGACTTTATATTTGTTTCAAAAGTAATGTATACTTATGATAATTTACTTATTACACAGACTTTAGAACCCGTTGGAGTAGATTTGGAAGAGCTAGAAAATTCATCTAAAGGTAATTTTTACAAAATAGAATACGAAATAGAAAATCAATCTGATGCACCAAGAGATATAGAGTTTACTCTTTTGTTAGATCCTATGATTAATGCTAATGATATTTGTAAACTCTCTGCTGATGGCTCTCATATTGGAATGGACATAAAGTTTGAAAACTCAAAAATACCTTTACACTTTGCTTTCTACAATGGCGATTTACAGGCTCAATTAATAACTAAACATAAAAATGCAATTAGCCCAGATTTGGCTTATGTAGGGCAATGGGCATACTTAACAAATGTTTTACAATTAGAACAACAAAAAGTAGGTAAATATACAGACGATAGTGCTATTATTTTGAGATGGAATACAGAACAATTAAGAAAAGGACAAGTACGTACTTTTAGAGTTTTTTATGGTGTGCCTAAAGGAAAAGAAGGTGTAAACTTACAACACCACCAACCTGAAAGAAAATCTCAAATTACAATTTATTTTGATGCTAATAAAAGCCAATTAACTTCAGAGGAAGAAGCTCGTTTGAGAGATTTTATTGGAGCAAGACGTTGGAAAGCAGCTTTAGTAGAAGGTTATACAGATGCAAAAGGCTCTGAACAAGTAAATTTAGAACTTTCTAAGGATAGAATAAGTCATGTTAGCTATGCTTTACAGATGTTTGGAATCAAATATGAAAAAATATTATGCAAATCGCATGGAGAATTCTTTGCTCGTAATGATGAGGTAGCGAGGGGATTTGGAGTAGAAAAAGACAGAAAAGTAGTCGTAACAGTTTGGAGATAGCAGAATAAAGTTGGGAGTTAGATTTTAGAAGTAAGCACGAAAATAAGATTAAAATCTATTATCTATAGTGGAATCTTGCTTTAAATTCTAATTAACTTTATCTTTTCTTTTGCCTTTTTTCTTGTTTCCTAACTTTAGAAACTTAACTTTGCAGTAGGTTTTTTTCAAACCTATCTGTTTTTTTAGATATTTTTTAACTATTTTGTTATTCAATACTACTTCATTGAGATAATTTTGATTTTATAAATAAATTAAAAAATAGTTGTTTTTAATAAGTGCTAGATGCTAAAATTTATTTTCAAATTCAGAATAAAAAATACACAAATGATAGTTTTAGTTTAGTAAATGAATTTCTAAACGCTCTATCTTATTTTTACTATCCTTTTTGGCTATTTTCTAACCATTTTTACATTTATGTCTTACGAGATTGTTGTTATTATAATTTTTGTGTTGGGTTACATGGCTATTGCCCTCGAACATACCATCAAAGTTGATAAAGCTGCTCCTGCACTTTTAATTGCTGTTCTGTGTTGGACAGTTTATGTTGTTGCAGAAGGGATACTTCCTCACAATGAAGAAGTGATTCATAAAATTGTTCATACAGAACTACTTCATCACTTAGCTGAAACCTCCCAAATTCTTTTCTTTTTACTTTGTGCAATGACGATTGTTGAGGTAATTGATGCTCATCAAGGCTTTGAAGTAATTACAAAACGAATAACAACGCAGAAAAAACGCAATCTAATTTGGATTATTTGTTTAGTAACTTTCTTTTTATCAGCAGCTTTAGATAATCTTGCTACAACGATTGTAATGGTTTCTATGCTTCGTAAACTCGTAACAGACAAAAATGACCGTTTGATTTATGTTAGTATGGTTGTTATTGCTGCCAATGCTGGTGGTGCTTGGTCACCGATTGGAGATGTGACAACTACTATGCTTTGGATTGGAGGACAAGTAACAACCACTAATATTATTGTAAAACTTATCCTTCCTAGTATTGTTTGTCTAATAGCTCCTCTAACAATTATTTCTTTTATGCTTAAAGGAGATTTGAAGGTTGCTAAAAAAGGAACTTTAGATACAGGTGGATATGGTGGACATGCTCCAATAAATGTAAGAGATAGTGACAGAAATTTAGTATTTGGAATTGGTCTTGCAGGTCTTTTGTTTGTTCCAGTTTTCAAAACTATTACACACCTTCCCCCTTTTATGGGAATGACTTTTAGTTTGGGGGTTGTATGGCTAGTTACTGAAATTCTTCATAATCGTAAGAAAGCAGAAGAAGGTGCGCATGATAAACTTTCTGTAATTGCTATTTTGGAGCGTGTAGATGTTCCAAGTGTATTATTTTTCTTTGGTATTTTACTTGCCGTAGGTTGTTTGCAGTCTATGGGAACACTAAATACACTTGCCGTATTTTTAAGTGATACCTTCCAAGGAGATGGAGGCGTTTATATTATTGGTCTTCTTTTAGGTCTTATGTCTGCTATTGTGGATAACGTACCTTTGGTAGCTGCTTCTATGGGTATGTATGACCTTACAACATATCCACCAGATCACGCATTTTGGGAGTTTATTGCTTACTGTGCAGGAACAGGTGGAAGTACGCTTATTATTGGTTCTGCTGCTGGTGTAGCTGCAATGGGAATGGAACACATTAACTTTATGTGGTATCTCAAAAAAATTGCTTGGCTTTCACTTATCGGATATATTGCTGGTGCTGCCGTCTTTATGGCAATGCAATTATTTGTTTACTGATGAATTAAAAAGAAATAGTTAGTCACGAAAATAACGCTATGAAGAAAATTCATAGCGTTATTTTTTGCTTTCTATAATTTTTATCAACCTGCAATCCCTATTCACGTTATACTATTGAAATTCTTTGAACTTTGTCAATAGTCTGTAATCAGACTTTGACTACTGACAAAGTTTTTTTGGAAAAAATGAAAGTTCAAACAGCTTCATTGAATAAAAACAATGGAAATGACAGAACTTTCACCTCGTAAAATAATTTCATCAATTTTAATGCAATGCAAAATCAAAAATATATTCCTATTGACTGTGGTTTTTACGACAATTTAGAAGCCTTTGCTACCACTCAAAAAATAGTAGAAATCAATTATTTAGATGCTGATTACAAAAAAAATATTCATCAAAAAATAAAAGTGAAAAATTTAGAAACCAAAAATGGAGAAGAATTTATGATTTTTGAAGTAATAGAAAATACAAAATCAAATAAAGAAAAAATCAAAATTCGTTTGGATAGATTAATTGATATTGATGGAATAAGAGTTCCCAAAAATGGAGAATCTTGTAGTATCAAAATGTAGCTCATTTTCTGTAGCTCATTTTTTAAAATGAAAACGTATTACAAACATTCCAAAAATGCCAATAAAGCCTTTTTTTCTTCTGATTTTAAGTCTAATTCAAGTGTCGATGCTTGAATTAGACTTGAACTTCCATCATGCAAATAAGGAAATGTTTTGGAGATATGACGAAGTGTTGGTGTTTTGAATTTAAGATAATCGCTAGGATTTTCAGTAACTCGTTGTCTTCCTAGTTCATTTTTAGTCATTTTTTTATTTTTAGGATTCGTCATCGTATCTAAATGAGCAAAATGAAATTTATAATCTGAAAATAAAGGTGCAGTATGACAATGATTACACTGTTTCTTAAAAACCTCTTGTCCTTTTAATTCTAATTCTGAAAAAGTACTTTTATTTTCTTGAACACTATCCCATTTAGTTACCAAACCTAATTCATAGGAAGGCGAAATGATAGTCCGTTGATATTGTGCCAACGCTCTAAAAATAAGTGCATTAGTAATTGTATCACTTCCAAAAGCATTTCGGAATAAAATAGGATAGCTTTTATCTTTTTGTAATAAAATGGGTAATTCTTTCAAATCCATTGCCATTTCATCTGGATGTTGAAGAGGAGCAGCAGGAAGTGATTCAAGATTTTTTATTCCTCCATCCCAAAAAAGACCATTTTCTGAGTATGCTACATTGATAAGTGTAGGTGTATTGCGATGAAGTTTTTGCCCTGTTGTTCCTAGGTTACTTTTATCCAAATTATCTGTAAAGTAAAGTTTTGGATTATGGCAAGTAGCACAGGAAAGAGTATTGTTTTTTGATAGTTTTGTCTCAAAGAAAAGTATTTTACCTAAAATCACACCTTCTTTTGTAGTCAGATTTTGAGAAGGTTCTTTTGGAGGAGAAGGCATATAAGAAGGTAAAATAATTTTAAATTCTTCATGTTGATTAAATTTATTTTCTTTAGAAGAATTTGTTGTTTGACACGAAAAAACAAGCAAAATAATGGAGAGGAACAGAATTAAATGAATAAATTGGTGTTTCATAAACTAAATTTTTATATCGTTAATTATGAATAATATTTCTCTTTTTTGATTTTTAGTTGCAAAAATCTAGGTTCTATTCAAATCTATAGCACGAAAAAAGGAATATTTTATCAGTTTGAGTCGTATATCTTTTTATAAATTGTTTTCATTCCAAAATATTCGTAAATTAGGAAATTAATCTAGCCAATCTATAAGTGAATTTCAAAACTTTTTTGGCAAAAACGTATTTAAAGTAAGAAGTTGTTTTAGGAATGATTATTTTTATAACAATATCTAATTTAACTCTGATACATTTGATTCACATCACAAAATTAAATGTATCTTCATTATTAAAAATTAAATCAGTAATTCTAGTATGGATTTTATTGCCCTTAACAAAGACCTTGAAAATATCATTCAGCAAAAAAGTATGCTCGCCGATATGGACTATAACGACGAAACGTATGATGATGCTGAAGAAAAATTACATGAGTTTGAAGATAATTTTTTAGAGAATTATGGCGAGTATTTAGAGGATATTTTAGAAGATTTGTACGAACAACATAGCCCAAGTTTAGACGTACTTTCTCCAATCGCCTATATTGCTCGTAGTTATTCGCCTTTAGAAGA
>DAIUBX010000028.1:0-5419 GCA_036846465.1 Bernardetia sp. | reverse complement strand
AAGAAACTGAGGACGGACAGCAGTACAGTTTTAAACCACAAGATGCCGTTCAGTTTGAAATACAAAAAGCTCCAAAAATGGATGCTCGTTTGGTATTTATTCCTAACCCTGTTCGCCTTTTACTCGTTTTAGACAAAAAAGAAGTGAGTGAGCTTTGGAGATTATCTGAAGAAAAACAATCTAAATAATTACGAATTACGAATTACGGAATTTTACAGAAAAAGTTATGGTGGTGTTGTAAAAAGTATGATGGATGTATTTGTCGTTGGTGAGATACCAACAACGGCTATTTTTTTGCCATTGTCGGTTTCTCACTGACGATAACTTACCACCTCATAAAATTATTAATCAATATTATACTTTGTGTAACACCACCAAAGTTATTTATTCTTTAAGTATTAGTAATTTGTTTAAATTTATAATGCTATTTAAAACAAACTTTTGTTGATAGCTTCGTAATTCGTAATTTTTAATTAGTAATTAACTGAAAGTATGGACGAAAAAAATAATCCTAAATATTCTAAGAATCCTAGAAACGAGCCTAAAAAAGAGCAAGACGATTTTGAAGAAGAAAATGAGAAGTTTCCCAATCAAAAATTTGATGAGAAATTAAATCAGCTTCCCAAAAATCTTATTCCAAAAAGATATACCTCACAATCTTCTACCAAAAATACAGATAGTGAGGCTGGTGATTTATTGAAAGTTGCTGAAGGATTTAGAGAAGAAATACAAGAAACTCGTTCATTTTTACGTCGTTTTGATAAAGATTACGAAGAAAATGTAAAAAAAGACCCTATTTATCATCATCTAAGTCAGATGAGCGACCTTACCATTGAAGATGATGAGTTGGCACAGCGTATCTATAAAAATAAAATAAAAGAATATAAAGGAACACGAGAAGGCGCACGTCAGACAGGCGACATGGTAGGCAGAGGTAGAAGAGTATATTTAAAAGTTTTTGGGGGAGAAGAAGAAGAGCAGCCAAAAGAAAGAAGAAATGAACCCGATCCTCGTTATCAGAATAATACACTACAAAATCAAACTCGGGCAATAGAAAATATCTATAGTCAGAGTAAAAAAGGAGTAGAAGAATATTTAGGTGAAAACTTACTGAATAAAGTAGGCATTTTTATGCTTATAGTAGGCGTAATTATGCTTATCAATTTTGGTATTGATTCTGGATTTATTGGAAATATAGGTCAATTATTTATTGGTTTTACGTTTGGTGGTGTTTTGCTTGGGCTTTCGCATCGTCAAAGATATAGTAGCAAGGATTTGAGTGCTATTTATTTGGTAGGTGGAATGGTAATTCTTTATTATTCAGCTAATTTACTTTTTGAATATTATTCTGTTGGTAGTCAGATTTGGGCATATGCTATCAATTTGCTTATTACTTTGATAGCCGTTATTTTGGCTATTGCGCACAACAGAAAAACACTTGCTTTAGTATCTATTATTGGAGGATATATTACAGCTTTTTTGGTTGTAGGATTCGAAACGACAAATTATTTTGCCCTTTTTGCTTATCTTTTATTACTAAATATCATTGCTTTAGCTATTGCACACCGAAAAGAATGGGATAATATTAATATTTTTACATTTATAGCTTCCTTACTTCTTTTTGATGCGTGGGTATTTATTTATGCCGATTTTAATATAGGAAATGATGCTGTTACGGCTCTTGTATTTTCTACCTTTTACTATGTTACATTTTTCTTGATGAATATAGTGTATAGTATGGGTACAAAACAGCGTTTGAAAAGTTTTAATTATGCCATGCTACTTGCCAATGTCATTTCGTATGTCATCATTATTTCGTATGTGCTTTATCAGATTGATAGTTTTGGTTATCTAGGAACATTTATTTTTGGTTTGGCTATCTTCAATTCTATTTATTCTTATTTGCTCTATAAGTCGGATAGTGCAGATGTAAAACTTTTTTATACCGTTATTGGCTATACAATTTTGTTTTTTACGATTGCAGTTCCACTTATTGTAGATAAAGAGTATATCAATATTTGTTTTGTTTTTGAAGGGTTTATCTTGATTTGGGTAGGAGTGCGCTCACAAATGAGTGTTTTCAAAACGGCCTCTATGTTTTTGATTGGGGCTTCTATTCTTGTTTGGTTTTTGGATTTATACTGGTCATATGAAAATGATTTGACAAGACGATTCTTGTTAAATGGAGCTGTTCTGAGTAGTCTTTTGATAATGGTTGGACTTGCATTTTCTATTTATTTGTTGAAAGATGAAGACGAAGAAGAGGGTATTGGGTTTATAAATGTGGGCATGTACACCAATATTTTAGGTGGTTTTATGTTACTTATTTTGTTTTTGATAGGAAACCTAGAACTCATAATCCACAAAGCAAATAATTTTGGAAGTAATGATTTTAGACTGATTCTTATAGGACTTTTCAATATTGTGTATGCTATTGGAGTATGGCAATTTTCTAAAACAGTAAAGTGGAATGGTGTGCAACAAATTATGGGAGGAATGGTCTTCCTTATGGCGTTTGTATATCTTGGTTTGGTACAACCTCAAGCTATGGATTTACTTTTAGAGCATATTCGTACAAAATCAGCCGAGTCGCACTGGCTAACTAACAGCAATGCGCTTTCTCAATATTTAGGGCATTATCTCAATCTTTTTATTACTCTTTTTGGTTTGCTTTTGCTTACTCGTGATGTATATTATGAGGATGGTGACAAATCGGTTGTTTATGCAGCAACCATTTATATTCTTTGTTTTACCGTAGTAGCTTATTCTTCTTTAGAGCTTCGCAACACAGTTATTTGGCTTTTTTATGATATGAGCGATGGTTTAGAAGGAAAAGAATCAATTTTAGAAACAAACAGTCAGTTTGGTTATCCTCTCTTATGGGCTTTGTTATCAGTTACTGCGATTTCTTTGGGTATGAGATATAAAATAAAAGAAGTTCGTTTGTTTGCTCTTATTCTATTTGTTGTTTTACTTATTAAATTTGCTCTTTGGGATTTTTGGAGAATGGGCAGAGTGGAAGGAATTATTACTTTTGTGATTGTGGGTGCAATTTTGTTGCGTATTGGTTGGAAATACAATCAACTCAAAAAGATGTTTATAGAAGAAGAGTTACAAGAAATTTATCAAAATACTTCTGAAACAGAAACGCCTAGACCACAACCAACAGGAAGAATTTCTTCTGAAAGACAACCTACTCAAGAAACTAAAAATAGAATGAATCCAAACCTAAATAGAAATATTGGTGTAGAAATGGATGAAGAAGACAAGAAAAAAGAGCGAGATGAATTAGCAGATTTGCCTCCTCTTCCAAAACCTCGTGCAGAAGATAGAGTTCCCAATAAAGATAAAGAAGAGTAAATAAATTGTAAATTATACAAGGTTCAATTATGACTTTTCAAGAAATAGCCAAAATCCTAGAGGAAAAATTTAAAAATTATATTTCAATTCAGAATACAGAAACACTTCAACCTCGTATTTTGATAGAAAAAAAAGAATTTCTGTTAGAAATAGGTCGTTTTTTACATACCGATAACAGACTTTACTTTGATAATTTGGTTTGTATAACGGCTTTAGATAATGAAAATTCTTTTGAAGTTGTCTATCAATTCTATTCCTATCCTTTTGAGCATTCAATGACTTTGGCTATTGTATTAAATAAAGAAATAGATATAAAAAAACCTGCCGTTGATTCTCTTACTTCTATTTGGAAATCTGCCGACTGGCACGAACGAGAAGCCTTTGATATGATAGGAATAGAGTTTGAAAATCATCCAGATTTTAGAAGATTATTGATGCCAACTGATTGGGAAGGTTTTCCACTTCGAAAAGATTACAAAACACAAGAAAATTATCATGGAATAAAAGTAGATTACTAGAATTTTAGTTTGTACGTCATTGCATAAAAAAGCCTTTACAAAATCTGTAAAGGCTTTTTTATGCAACAAAGAGAGAGTTTACTTCCCAAAACCAATTTTTTTCTGACGAACTGAAAAATCAGAAAAATCTTCATTCAAAGGAATATTATAGATTTGTGCAAGAGTTGCAGGTGCTGTAAACTCCCTAGTAATATTATTTAATTTTGCAATTTTGTTGGCATTTTCGGCAGGAAGAGCCTCAAAACGATGGATTCCTAACAAACGACCCTCACGCAAAAGTGCTTTATCTAAGTTTTTGATGTCAGTATTAAACGTACAAATAATTTTTAGATTCAAGACATCAGACAAAAGACCATCCGAAACATTCAACAGATTTGCAATCGAACTTTTATCTGTATTAAACAAATCACGAGCCTGTACAGAGTCTTCCGATTCCTCAATTATCAAAACAGCATCTTGATAATCCGATAAAAAAGTAATCAAATCTGGACTTGTAATTTCTCTTAAAAGTGTAATCGGATAAAAAATAAATTCTATCTCTGGTTTTGCTTTACTAATTAGATAACGAATATAATTTGTCTTTCCACTTCCTGTTGCTCCATGAAAAATAAATAGTCCCGAGTTATTTTTTTCGTTAATTTCTTTGACTAAAGCATTGTGTTTTTCTTCAAATTTTTCTCCATAATACAAATCCAAATCTGGAATTGTAGGTGGTTTGATTTGATGTTTGCGAAGCGTAAGCCCTGTTCTTGGCGTACTTCCTACAATATTGATGTAGCGTTTGTCATCATCTTTGGTTTCGATAATACATTTTGTAGCTAAGTCAAATATTTTCTCTAGTTTTTCTACTGGTGTATCTTCGACAGCCGTTATCATATCAAATCTAAAAATAACATCATCTAATTTTGTAACAGCATCATAATTCATGTTAATGATAATAGATTCATTATCTAACATCAAATACCAATCTATCGAATAACGAGTTTCTTTTTTGTTATAAGTTGTATTACGACGATAAACAGAAATAGGTGTATAATCATTGTCCTCTAAAAGTTTCAGAAACTGATTAAGTGAAATAAGTTGATTACTCTCAAAATAATCACGCACTCCAAAATCAATCAGTTTTTGATTATGATTATTGAGTAGATAATAATCTTCACTAAAATATCCGTCGCCAAATACATTGTATTTTCCTAGATAAGGCTTGTTTTCTTGATTCATTCCGTTATTGTGTGATTGATTATTTTCCTCTGATATGTCTTTTACTCTACGATGATTTGAGTTACTATTTCTGTTGGTATTGTGCATATAGGAAAATTAAATTCTTTAAAATTATATTTTTTTATTAAAACGATTAGAAAAAGAGAACGTTTTACAAGGCAATAAAGTTGCAAGAAAAAATGATGTAAGTTCAAATTAATAAAAATGATAAATTGACTTACTGTTGTTGGTGTCACTTCGCTCAATGCCGTCAACTTAAGAAATTGTTTTTGGTAGGTCGCTCGTGTTCCCACCATAGCCGTCAAGCTAATAATAAAAAC
>DAIUBX010000027.1:9747-12500 GCA_036846465.1 Bernardetia sp. | reverse complement strand
CCAAAATCAAAATATCTAATTTCCCTTCTTTTTTATACTCTTTTTCTGATTCCTTATGAGATTGTGTTGCAAGTTGCATGACAGGATGAACGAGTGGTTCGTGATACAGCCATTCATCAAAGGTACTAAATTGAAGATGAGAATTGAGATACAACCAATAATCATTCTTGTACTGTGTCAAGACTATTTTTTGATAACGACTTTGCTCCTCAAAAACGATTTTATCTTTGTAGCGTTTTTGTTCGCCATACATCACAATTGGTTTTGCACTTACTAATCCAAAGACAATTAACCCCAAAACAGCTAAACTAATTACTTTTAATTTAGATTGCCAAGTTCCTGCAAAAAGAGGAGTCAGAGTAAAGAGAACTAAAACACCTACCAAAAAATTAATTATTCCAAGAATAAAAGGCGTATAAGTCAAGCCAATAAGAGGCAAACCAATAAAAGCAAAGAATACCCCTCCAAGCAAAGAACCATAATAATCCTTTTCCATTACCGAGGAAATATTAAAACGCAGTTCTTCGTAATTTTCATTGATGCGAGTTACTAAAGGAATCTCAAAACCTATCAAAAGTCCTATCAAGACACTTAATGTATAAATTACAATTCCTATCCACTCACTCACAGAAGCAATTCCATAAGTAAGAAGTGAACAAAAAGACACAAGTACAGACAAAATAAGCTCACAACCAATAAAGAGTTCAATAAGATTTTTCTTAAAAAATTGACTCAAACGACTCCCCAAACCCATCGAAAAAAGCATTACCGAAACAATAAGTGTAAATTGTTTGACAGAATCACCCAAAAAGTAAGTCGCTAGAGTGGACAAAATATATTCAGCTACAATTCCTGAAAGTCCTGTTGCAAAGAGAGCTACTTTTAGAGTACGAGAAGGAGTCCAAAAAGAATTAAATGAAGGAGAAAAAGAGCTCGTTTTATTTTTATCCATGTCAGAGGTAAGGTCAAGGATTCATATTTTGTCCAAAGGTCTAAAAAATAAATTAGTTTTTGACAAATCAATTATAATATAATAAAAATTCAAACTGTTAATTTTTACAAAAAACTATACGAAGTCACATTTTATCTCAAAAAAATTAAAAATTATTCCTTTTCGGTCAATAAAGTTAATATATTTGTAATATGAGTACGTATATTTCAGATAACATCTGTAAATTACTAATTATCAGGGGATTAAATATTTAATTTTCACTTCAAATTAACCAAAATAAATAATGCGTAATAGTATTAATACTTATCTAAGTGCATTTTGCTTAGTTGGTTTATTTATGTTCTCACCGAACCTATTTACCAATACGGCACAAGCACAAACACAGTTCTTGTCTAAATCTAATTACAAACTTCCAAAAGGAATTACGACAGATGACATTGAAGCAGGTCGTGTTTGGTTTACACTCAAACCAGAATACAGAACAGCTTTTCAGACAAGTAATGCGCTTTCTAACCTAATTAGTCAGCGTTCAAGTGCGCCAATACACCAGCCTTTTCCTCAAACTGAAGTCAGAAAAGAGTTAAAGAAAAGCAAAAAAAATAAAAATGTTTCGGGTGTAGATCTTTCTTTAATCTATCAAGTGAATTTACAACAAAATGTAAGTATCTTTCAAATGATTGATGATTTGATGGCAACAGGAATGGTAGAAAAAGCAGAACCTGTACCTGCCAACAAAATGTATTATAGACCAAATGATACAGATATTGCAAGACAAACCTACCTTACGACCATCAAAGCTTTCGAAGCATGGGATATTACAAAAGGAGACTCTACTGTTTTAGTAGGCATTGTAGATTCAGGTTTTGATTTTAATCATCCAGATTTAATGGACAAGGTATATTATAATCAAAATGACCCTATTGATGGTATTGACAATGATAATGATGGATATATCGATAATCATTATGGTTGGGATTTTGCTGGAGCAACTGTTCCAGATGATTTTCAATTAGTGCAAGATAATAACCCTCAATTACCAACAGCAGGAATCGATCATGGTATTTCGGTAGCAGGTTGTGCAGCAGCTTCTACAGATAATGGATTGGGAATTGCTGGTACTGGCTTTAATGTAAAATTAGTAAATACAAAACACTCTCCAGACGACGAACCAGGTAGCTTGAGTATTTATGCTGGATATGAAGGAGTTATGTTTATGGCTGAAACAGGTGTAAAAATCATCAACTGTTCTTGGGGTGGTGCTTTTCCTAGTAGAATAGGAGGAGAGATTATAAAAAGTGCAGTAGAAGACTTTGGTTGCTTGGTTATTGTAGCAGCAGGAAATGACGGACAAAATTTGGCGCAGTTTCCAGCTAGTTATCCAGATGTTATATCAGTAGGGGCTAGTACTTCTAATGATAATGCAGCAAGTTTTACAAACTATGATTATAGCGTAGATATAATGGCTCCAGGTTCATCTATCTACACAACTGTACATAATACAGCAAGGAACGGACAGTATGAAAGTACTTCGGGTACATCTTTCTCTTCGCCTATTGTGGCAGGTGCAGCAGCTCTTACTTGGTCGCACCGTCCAGAGCTTACACCGATACAAATTGGAGAACTTCTACGCATAACAGCTGATCCTATTGATGCTGGTTTAGCTGCTCAATATAATGGAAAAGTAGGACATGGACGTTTGAATATGGAGCGTTCACTTACTGAGTTTCCTGTTGCAGTACGCATGAAAAAATTTGAATTTGTCAAATTTTAGTATAGTTTTTTGTTTACTTTGACACCCCAA
>DAIUBX010000027.1:2488-9737 GCA_036846465.1 Bernardetia sp. | reverse complement strand
ACGTGCTCTTACTGAATCTCCTGTGGCTGTTCGTATGAAAAAATTTGAATTTGTAAGTACTACTGATGGTGCAGTTCCTTATGCTGGAGACGAAGCATTTTTCAATGCTGAGTTTTTTAGTTATTTATTTCCTAGTGAAGCTGATTTCCAAATCAAAATAGAAACTATCGACAATAGTATTTCTATTGCTGGTAGCGATGTGATTTATGAAGGTGTAATCAATACAAATCAATTAGTTACTACTCAGAATCAAATTAGAGTTCAAATAAATCCTGATTTAGAAAATTTTGGTGTCATTACATTGCGTATTACTTATACTCAAAATGGATATGAAGCACAGGAGTTCGCATCAGTTGCTGTAAACCCTACTTTTCTTATTATTGATGAAAACAATATCAGAACATCAGTAGATAGCAAAGCGACTATTGGAAGACATGACGAATCTACTATTGGAGAAGGTTTTATATATGAGGGTACTCAAATGTTATATGAATTAGGTTTGATGTTTAGTTCTGGTAACAAATTATCAAATTCTGTTCGCTCTATAAATAGCAATTATGATGATGATTTCAGAATCATTACTCCTATTACAGCTATCCCACCTAATGAAGACTTGCCTACTAGATCGTTGTGGCAAGCACAGTTTAATGATGATGGTGCAGGAAGTACAAAACTTTCAGTAAATACTACTCAAACTATAGAAGTTTGGACAGATGAAGGTGCAGAAAATTTCATTGTAGCAGAATATATTTTTGAAAATATAAGAAACCAAGATATTACAGATTTTTATGCAGGTCTGTATGGAGATTGGGATATTGGAGATGAGTCTAGTGATAATGAAGTTGAATGGAAAGATGACTTAAACGCAGCTATTGTTTCTTCAAAAGTACCAGGAAAGCCTCGTGTAGGAGTAACTTTAGTTGATTTGTTTACTGATAAAATGACCTATTCATTGATTTCTAATGATCCAGATTTTATAGGAACACCTTATGGCGTATATGACGGCTTTACAGATACCGAAAAAAGAGCTGCTCTCAAAGGACATGCTGTAAAAAGAATTGGTGCTACTACAGGAACTGATGTTAGTGTAACTGTTTCGGCAGGTCCTTATACAATTCCAGCAGGTAAAAAAATCGTAATTGCTTTTATATTAGCAGCAGGAAATGATGATGCTACTATTGCAGCAGCTCTTGCAAAAGCAAATGAGCTTTACACACCTTCTATAGATATAACTGAAGAACCTACAGATCCAACAGACCCTACAGATCCTACAGACCCTACAGGAATCGAATATGAAAATGAACTTGCAAAAGCAATTCGTGTATTCCCTAACCCTGCATCTAGCGAGGTAAATATTGATATTAGTGCCTTAAATAGTACTAAAGCTATTGAATTTACAATACTCAATATTTTAGGACAACAAATTATTAAAACTACACTTACACAAGGACAAACTACTCTCAAAGTAGATACACTTCCTGCAGGACAGTATATTTTAAGATTTAATAATGGAGAAACAATAGGAACAAAAACATTAATTATTAAATAATTAATTGTTTGAATACTATTCAAAATAATAAAAAAGCCTTATTTTATTGGAATAAGGCTTTTTTTATTGCTTGAAATGAAACAAAATAAACACATAAGCGTTCTAATGACTGAATCATTTTTTTTATTCAATCTTTTTAATTTTTATTTTTTTATGAAAAAAGTCAATAAGTCCTTCTCAAAATTTTTCTTTGCTATCCTTCTTGTAGCAACTATTAGTTTTTCAATCAGTTTTTCTTCTTATGCACAAACTACTACTTCCTTGGGTATAAAAGGAGGAGTAAATTTAGCAAACTTTAGAGGTGAAGATGTAGGAGAATATGACAACAGAACAGCTTTTAATTTTGGTTTGGTTCTTAACCGTAGTATCGCCGAAAGTTCTGGAATTTCTTTTGAATTAGATTATTCTTCACAAGGCGCAAAATTAGATTTAGCAGGAACGGAAAGGACTATAAAATTAGATTACCTGCGTACTACGCTTCTTTATAATTATTATTTTGGAAGTAGTGAAATGGATATACGCCCAGAATTATTTGCAGGTCCTTATGCAGGTTTTTTACTTAATGCACAGTCTAAAGTAGGAGACGGGGATTATGTAGATGTGGATAATGTTTTTAATGCAATAGATTTTGGAGTTGCTTTTGGAGCAGGACTACATCTTAGACTAAAAGAAGGAATATGGTTAGTACCTGATGTTCGTTATAATTTAGGTCTTGCAAACATTGCAGAAAATAATACTTTTGGAAGTAATAGTGTTCGCAATGGTGTTTTGTCCGTAAATATTGGTCTTACTTTCCCTTTGAACTAAATTATTCGATTCAAGAAAGCAATCAGAAATAAAATACCGAAAACTCTTCAAAATTGTAGAAATACTTTTTTGAAGAGTTTTTTTTGAGGTACAATACCTATTTATTTTATTTTTCTATTTCTCTCAAAACCATTTCTACACGGCGATTCTGTTCTCTTTTTTCCTCTGTACTATTATCATTCAATGGCTGACTTTGTCCGTGTGGATGCATAGTTATACGAGAAGCTTCAATCCCCTTACTAATCATATAATTTTTGGTAGCCAAAATTCGCTCTCCTGACAGTTTTAAATTCAAATGTGCAATTCCTACATTATCTGTATGTCCATGCAACTCAATAGCTACATTAGGATTTCGCTCTAAAAATGCAATAACTTCATCTAATTTTTCATAAGAATCTTCAATCAAAACTGATTCTGACCTCTCAAACTGCAAACGCATATCAATATTTTCATTAAGCGTAAAATTAGAATTCGGATTATTCGGAATTTCAGGGTTTTCTGTAAATGTACTTGTTCCTGTATTTATATTCGTTTGGGTAATTGTTTCTGTCGAAGTTTGATTTGAATCCTCATTTACTAGCTTCCATATTTTGACAGTATTTCCGTCTGCAGTTGCCAAAAAATCATTTTTATCACTCACAGAAACACATTTCACAACCCTTTCATGCCCTGTAAGGCTTTGTTTGATAGAAATTTCGTTGCTATTTTCTGTTACATTCCACCAACGAGCCTCATTTCCATATTGTCCAGAAAGCATATTTTTATCATCTTTTGAAAAAGCAAATCTACTAGAACCGTACTGCGAACCCACTTGCATTTGTTTGGTAACTTGATTCGAATCTAAGTCCCAAATCTGAATTTTTCCATTAAAAAGCCAACAAGCAATTTTATTTGAGGTATTCAGAAAAGCAATTTCACAAACTTTGCTTTCATAAGCTGCATTTGAAGTTCCTAAAATACTACTTTCTTGAAAATTTTGAGTATTAAAAATTTTGATATTTCCATCATATCCAATGGCTAGTTTATTATCTTTGATTTCTCCACTCGTAACGGCATACAAATCAGAACTAAAAATTTCTTGCAAGTCGGTAGAACCTAATTTTCCTACCAAAACCTTTTTGTTATACCCTCCAAAATAAACTTTATTATTATCTCTTGAATTAAAAACAGCAAATGAAGCCTCATTACCATTCAGATTTTCATAAGGTAGAATTGCAGGATTTTTAAAAGAATATTCTACCTCATTTTGATTGTGAGTTTGAGAAAGCGAATAGATATTTATTTTTCCATCATAACTAGCTGTAATGACCAATCTATCGTCATCAGAAAAATTAATATCACTGATTTTATTAGTATGATTGGTAAAAACTCTGTACTGAACAAACTTTTGAGCATTATCTTTTTTCCAAATAATTACTTTTCCACTTTTATCACCAGAAGCAAAATAAGAACTATTTTGATTGAAACGAGTAAAAGTAACTTCAGTTTGGTGCGCCTCTGAAAGTGTTTGATGAAGGGAATAGCTTTCTGAATTTTGGGCTTTTAGACTTTCGAAACTAAAAAAAGTTAGAAGAATAATTGAAATATAATATGCTTTTGTTTGATAGATTTTCATACTTGTATTTTAAGTTTAGAGTATTTCCACTATCAACTCCTAATCCAAATGATTGTTGAGTGAATAAAATTTAAAATGAGGAATAAAAATAAAATTATATTTTCATTCCTCATTTCCATTTTCTAACCCCCATTTCATTTCATTGATTTCTTCCTTCTCGCCCCTCGCTACCATTCCCTCGCCCCTACTTACTCTACCTCTAAAATTTTCATTTCTACTCTTCTATTTTCAGAAGAATTGAATTTTACGAGTGGTTTTGTCCCTCCATACGCCTTTTGTTCTATTCTTGAAGAATCAATACCTCTGTCTATCAAATACTTATACACCGTTTCGACACGCTGTGCAGACAAGTCCAGTTGTTGTTTTGCAATACGTGCATAACTTGGGTGTGCAGGATGTGGGTCTTTGTCGGTATGTCCAGAAATTTCTATTCTTACTTTTGGGTTTTCTTTCATAAAATCGACTAAAGTCTGTACACCTTCTGCATTATTGAGAGAATAACTTTTGATATTAAACTCAATATTCTCTAAGCTAATGGCTTCTCCTTTTTTGATTTCTTTTTTGTTAAAAATTACCTTCGGAACTTCAATTTTGGCTATTTCGATAGTCGGTTTTATAATTTCCGTTTCTACTTTTATTTCAGGTTCTTTTACTTCTACCAAAGCTATTATTTCAGCTTCTTTTGGAATTTCTATTATCTTGAATTGCATCTTAAATAGTCCTTCTTCCGAAGTTCCGAGCCAAATATCATTATTAATATCATACGCCAAAGCCGTAACTGCACTTACTACCAAACCCGAATCTTGGTCATAAAAAATAGGATCTGCATCTCTTGAAAAACGAATGATCCCTTTATTTCCTGCTATCCAAACATTATCATTTGGCGTAACCAAAACATCATTAAATCTAAAATTACTAGATTTTGTTACTCGCTTCGACATTCTAAACATTTCTTGATTACACACCAAAAATTGCTTTCCTTTACGATTGAGAGAAGTTACACACAAATTTCCATCTGGTTTCAAATCAATATGCAGAACATTATCATAGCCATAACCACTATCTGTTACATCAAAAGCATCTTGGAATTTTCCATTTTTGATATTAAACATTCCTGCCGAAGTTCCCACCCAAACAATATCATCATTATCTACCGTTACGGCATTAATGACATCACTAGGAATATTTGGATCAGATTCTTTGTTATAAAGCGTTTTTTTATTATTGGCTGAAATATGCCAAAGTCCACCCTGTGCTGTTGCTATCCATTTTCCTCCCTTGGAATCAACATCAATCGAATTGATATAAAAACTCTTATTACTAAAAGTCGGTATTTCGGTATGCCAAATGTACTCTCCATAGGCATCCAAATTAACCACACTTACAATATCATTCGAAAAAGTACCGAGCCAAATCGTCCCTTTATCATCAAAGCGAATTGAACTTACTTTGTCAATCAAAGAGTCATATTTCCCTGCTCTGTTAAAAGTTCGGACAGTAGAATCGGCATAAAAAGCAACCAAACCGTTTTCGGTGGCAACCCATTTTGTGTCGTTTTTGTCAATAGCAATAGAATTGATTTTTCCTTCTGGGAAACCTGCTCTATTTTTGCTAATATTTTTAAACTCTACCTTTTCTATTACCTCTGCCACTTGGTTATCTTGAGCGAAAACAGTAACTGAAAAAAGGAGTAAAAACAAAGTGATGAAAAAACTATTTTGTTTCATAAATTAGTAAGTTGGGGTATTTATATTTTTACGATGGAAACCTACCTCGTTGACGGTAAAGCCTCAACGACAGTAAAGAAAACACCACATTTTTTAACCGTCAACAAGGCTTTGCCGTCGTTGAGGAACAAAAAAGTAGATATAGGATAGCATATTCAAGATTCGTTCCTATATTAAAAAGCTCTAATTCACAATTTACAATTATTTGTTCAACCATTTATCTATTCTGACTATTTTTTCAAGTTCTTTTCCAGTAAATAAATATTCTACAAATTCTTGTGCAAAATACGGAATCATCGAAACACCTTTTGCTCCAAAACCATTAAAAATACTCATTTGAGAATAATTTATATGCGTTCCCATAAGTGGATAACGGGTACGTGTAGAGGGACGAACTCCTACTTCGTGACTTGTAACTTGATAAGAAATATTCAAAACAGCTTGTAATTTGGTTTCAATTTCTTCTCTTGCTGCTTCGGTAGGATTCAAAGATAAGTCATCATGATTGTAGGTTGAGCCAGTACGAAAGGTAGTAATTATTTCTTTTTTCAAACTACTTGCTTTGTTATTCAAATTATTTTTGAACAAATTATTATTCAATTTTTCATCAAAAGGAACAAGCCAACAGCCTTTATTCAAAATAATTTGATTTAATTTTTTGATAGTTTCTTGATTTGATTCCTTTTTATTTTGTTCAATGTTATCAAAATCAATGTGCAAAATTTCGCCTTTTGCTGGTGCAATGGGCAATTTATCAAAAAATGGGTTTTCTTTGTCTAGTATTCCTCTACAAAAAATAATATGATTCGCTTGAATTTCTTGATACACTACTTTTGCAGTAGTATCTTGATTTGTATCATTCAAAATCAAATAATCAAAATCAAATAATCGTTCTTGATACGCATTTTTTTCTATTAGATAATTTTTGATTGCCTCCAAAAAAATATCTGTTCGTAAATGTCCTCCATTTTTTATTAAAAGCCCTCCTAAAGGGTCATTTATATTTTCTCCAAAAGAGCAAGTCGCTTTATCTTTTGGATAAATTACTTCTTCGGTTGCTTTATCTTCTTGTGCCGACCAATCTTGTTGTTGCTCTAAGGTTTGGAAAGGACGATAAACAGGTACAGAAAAAAAGAAGTTGCGATTAAACTGTTTTTCTAATTTTGGATAAAAATCATTCAAAAAAGTAAATAATTCTTTATGTTTCCACGTTCTGACAAGATTTCTTCCTGTGATTGGATTACAAATACCTGCTGCAATTTTGGAACAGTTTTGAAATTTGGGTTCGTCTAAAACTAACACTTTTTTTCCTCTTTCAAGAAGTGTATATCCTAAAATAGAACCTGCCAAGCCTTGTCCGATAATTAAATAATCAAATTCGTTTTTCATTTTTAATCAATAAACAGTTAAAAAAATCTCAAATTTATTTTTCTAAAAAAAATGCCTGACACTATAAAAATGTGTCAGACAAATTATGAATATTTTGAACCCTATTTATGTTTTCGATTTATTTCATCAAAAAGGAATTAAATTTTTCTATTGAATTAGCTT
>DAIUBX010000027.1:0-2478 GCA_036846465.1 Bernardetia sp. | reverse complement strand
GGCGCTATCATAATCGCCTGATTTTCCATATCCTCTTCCAATATAGTTTAATATTGTTTTTTCTATTGAATTAGCTTTATAAATCATTTTCTGATTTTCATCTAAAACAATAAATAAAGGTAAACTTGTCAAATGATAGGTAATGGCAGCTTTTTGGTCATCCGAAGTATCAATGAGTTGTATATGTGTTTGAGGTAAATCTTTGATAGTTTCTTTCCAAGAATCAATATCTGAGTCTAAAGAAATTCCCACAAATTGATATTCTTGTTTCATTTTAGCTGTTTCTAAAAGTGCAAACTGTTGTGCTTGTGAAGCTGATTGTGGCTCAAAAGAAGCCCAGAAATAAAGAATCGTTGGTTTTTGTTCTAGTCTAGCAATAGAGGCTGAATCGCCTTCGCTGTTTTGAAATGTTGAAATGTTAGGTGCAGTTTGTCCTACCGATATTTTTTTTACTTGATTGGCAAAACTTTTAATTTGATTTGTCCAAGTAGATGTTGTTCCTTGTACTAGAGTTTCCAATTCTGTCAAATAATCTTCTTCTAACATATAATTGACTGCCAAAAACGAACGAACAATATAATCAATAGAATCTTCTGCAATAAATTTCTTATTGTAATTTTTCCATTCTTCGTATTGTTTTTCATATTCTGCCATCGCAGCTTGATAAGCTACTGTATCACCAGTTTGTGAACTATTTGTAGCTTTTGCAGTAAGTTCTTTCATACTTGTTTCATACCCTATTGTTCCTTTTCTGTACATTTCGAAATGAGAATGCGAACGAGAACCTGTAATTTTGGCTTCTGAAAGTCTTCCTTCATCAGCTTGAATTTCCATTCTTGAAGGCTCAAAAAACACAACCAAATTGTCTGAAGGCGAAAATGTATTATCTGAAGTTCTGAGTAAAGTCAAATAAACTGGAGTTGGTTCTGTAATAGAATCTTTGAGTATGAATTTGCCGTCTTGTTTCACAACTACTTCATAAAGAGGAACAATATCTTTTGTACTAATATCAGAAACAACCAATTTCATATCTTCAGAGAGGTTGTTGATAGAGCCTTCTACTAGATATTCGTTTTCAGTAAGTTCTTTTTTAGAATCACAACTTGAAAAAATAAAACAGATTAAACTAAAAAATGAGAGCGAAAAATAAATGCTTTTTTTCATAAAAAATAGAGTAGCAATAGAATGAATAATACTGATGATAGCAAAACAGAAAAAATGCCTTTTTGTTAAGAATAAAGGCGATTGAACAATTTGAAAGTCAATATTAAGATTTTTGAGTACTATAACGTTCTTCTAAAATATTCAAATGATGAATTTCATGTCCTGCAATCATATATACAAGCGCACGAACCGACATTTCATTATGATTTGCCTCTCCTATTTTTGCTGTCTGTGCAGCATCAAAACTTTTAAAAAGAGCTACCGAAGATTTACGAACAATTTCATATCTTTCTAGCAAATCTGAATAGGGAATTTTATCAAAATTTGCTTCTCTGACATATTCATTTTCATTAAATCCTGCTAAAGATTGCTTTTCACCACGATAAAAAGACAAAGCACGATACGACATAATTTGTTCGGTATCTATCATATGCCCCAAAAGCTCTTTGATGCTCCATTTTTCTTTTTCGTATCGGAATAAAGATTCTTGTTCCGAAAATTGAGCAAACGTTTTTTTGGTTTCTTGTCCTTTTTTTGAAAGAATTTCTACAATATCTTCAATCTTGTTCTTTTCAATATACTCACTAATAAGTCGCATATAATTGGCATAAAAAGAACCGTATTCGCTTGAGCTTGGAAATGGAATCATAGTAATGTTTGTATTTTTTGGGAAAAATAAAAGTGCATAAAAAAACTACGCTTACAAAGAAACGTAGTTTTTATAGAATGTAGAAATTAAGTTTTCTTTTTCTTTTAAAAACAACAAAAAACCTTTCTTACAAAGCTGTAAGAAAGGTTTTTGATAGAGAATTGAAATTAATTCTTAGTTTTCCCAAAGGTTACTTTCATATTCTACTAATTGGTGTTCGTATTGTTGAGCTGCAATAAGTGCAGAACGTTCATCTTCATAAATATCAACAATCAGATTGTCTTTTGCATTATCATATTTGATAACACGAGCATTGAATAAACGCAAATCAAATGCTTCTTCTAAATTTCTATGGTGACGATTATTGCGCTCATTGTACCAAATTGCTTGAGAGTTGTCACGGAAAAGGTTTTGAACCAATTCTTTGTATGAAAATGCAGCTAATGCTTTTTCCAAACCTGTTGAAGGGTTCATTTCAGCAGGAATCTTGATAGTAATTGCCTGAATATCATGCTTCATACGAGAGTGCTTATTATCAAACAATAAATCTTCTTTAAGTTCTAATATATGAAGTTGTTTAGGATAGAATTCGTTAGCAGCTGTTTCAGCTTCGGCGCCACCGCCGTCTGCCCTTACCTTGGCTACGCCACCGTCCGCCAAATCCT
>DAIUBX010000026.1:0-12507 GCA_036846465.1 Bernardetia sp. | reverse complement strand
ATTAGTCGTCACTAGCGGGCCGGGAGTCACATGTTTAAATATTCCATTCTTTTTAGGAGGCTCTATTGTAATTATTGGTGGATGGTTTTTATTCCATTTCTTTACTCGTAAAAACTCATTAGCAGAAGATAAAGCTACAGACCCAAAGCAGATTCGTAAGCACTACCGTAATATGGTAAAACTTTCTGCTGCCTTCATTGTATTCTTTGGTGTTACTTCTTCAGTTGCTGCTTGGTGGTGGACACTTTCTATTGATACTCACTGGTTCAGTACAATGTTTGGTTGGTATCACTTTGCAAGTTGGTGGGTAGCTGGTATTGCTGCTATTACATTGACTGTTGTTATGCTAAGAGAAGCTGGTTATTTGAAATTTATCAACGAAAATCATTTACACGATTTAGGTAAATTTGTATTTGCATTTAGTGTTTTTTGGACATATATTTGGTTTAGTCAGTTCTTGCTTATTTATTATGCAAATATTCCAGAAGAAACAGCTTATTTTGTAGAGCGTCTCTCTAGTCCAATTTATAGAAAATATATCCTTATTATTTTACTTGTCAACTTTATTATTCCATTCTTTGGATTAATGACACGTAATGCAAAACGTAAAATGACTATTTTGAAAGTAATCTGTATCGCAGTAATTATCGGACACTGGTTTGATTTTTACCAAATGATTACTCCAGGAACGCTTCGTGAGCATGGTTCATTTGGTTTCTTAGAAATCGGAATGCCGTTTATATTTGTTGGTGTATTTGCTTATTTAGTAGGAATGTCTTTAGCTAAAGCTCCTCTAGTCGCAAAAAATCATCCACTTTTGGAAGAGGCTTACAATCACGAAACTTAGGATTTACTTGCTTGAAGATAAAATAAGATTCAATATAAATTGAGTCAAAGTAAGAATTAAACTGAAATAAGGTTTTTAAATTGGTTTAAAAACCTTATTTTTGTACCATATATAGAGAAAATAGCTTGTTACTAAAAACTTTCAAAAATAATTGAAACTTTTGAAAACCTTTTTTTATAACAAATTGCTTATATCTCAAAGACTTAAATTACTTATGTACAGTTATTAAAAAAATGTAAGTGAATTTTTAAATAGTATTAAATTAATTTATTATTTAATAAATTTTAACAAAACGTTTTTGCTAACAATGTATAATAAACCATATAGTATAAAATTTTAATAAAACTTTTAACTGACCTATACAAATGAATGGATTACTTATTGCTGCCGTCGGCGTTCTGTTCCTCGTCTTAATGGCTCTTATCTATCGTGTTTTCATGCTTGTGCGTGTGGCGAAAGATGTCAAAGAACCAAATGCTAGAGATAGCAGAGTGGGAATGTCGAATAAAGTGAATTCGATTTTATTTATCGTATTCTTCTTTGTGCTTTTTGCCTCTATCTTCGCATATGGCTTTTCTGAAAAAGTAAAATATATTTTACCTGAGTCATCGTCTATACACGGAATAAGAATTGATTTTTTATTTTGGTTGACTACGGCTGTTGTATTCTTTGTTTTTATAGTAACACATATTTTGCTCTTCTTTTTTCCTTACATGTATCGTTACCAAGAACACAAAAGAGCGACATTTATACCTCACAATAATCAGCTAGAGATTGCTTGGACGATTGTTCCTGCTATTGTTTTGACTGCACTTGTTGTAACAGGTTGGACAGTTTGGTCTGATGTAACTGCTCCTGCTCCTGACAATGCTTTAGCTATTGAAGTAATGGGAAAACAGTTTAATTGGCAAGTACGTTACGGAGGTAAAGATGGGAAAATTGGTAAGTTCAATTACATGAAAACTGATGGAACAAACTCTATGGGAATGGATTTTGAAGCCGATGAGTCTAACTATGACGATTTTATGTATAATGAACTACGTTTACCAAAAGGTAAACCTGTTCTTTTAAAAATTCGTTCTCGTGATGTATTGCATAGTGTATTTTTACCTCACTTTAGAGTAAAAATGGATGCAGTACCTGGAATGCCAACACAATTTTGGTTTACACCAACAAAAACTGCTGAAGACGTGAAACTAGAATTAAAAGAAAAAGGTGATCCAAATTGGGACGCTTTTGAATACAAATTAGCTTGTACAGAAATCTGTGGAGGAAGCCATTTTGCGATGTTGATGAAAGTTTCTGTTCTAGAAGCCGATGAATTCCAAAAATGGTATGACTCTGAAGAAGCTTGGGCTGCTAAAAATGTAGATTATCTGAAAGAACAGGGAATCAAAAACATTCCTACTAATCTCGCATCAAAGTAAGAAAGATAAGAATAATCTAAATTAGGATAACAATACTAATTGAACTATAAAAATTAACTTTAACACATCTATTTTACAAATAAATACCGCAAATAATTATGGCTGATATAACGAATCAAGCAAGCGGACAAGATGTTCAAGACCTGCATTATGACGTTGAAAATCATGGTTTTGTCCATGAAGAACATCACGATGACCATGAGCATCACGGAAACTTCATTACAAACTATATCTTTTCTACTGACCATAAGGTAATTGCAAAACAATTTTTGTTTACAGCAATATTTTGGGCAATGATAGGTGTAGGTATGTCTGTAATATTTCGTCTGCAACTCGGATTTCCTGACGCAGATTTATCGTTCTTAAAACCAATTTTAGGAAAATGGATAGATGCAAGTGGAAAATTAGACAAGGAATTTTATCTAGCACTCGTAACTATGCATGGTACGATAATGGTTTTCTTCGTACTTACGGCAGGTCTTAGTGGAACGTTTAGTAATTATCTTATTCCTCTGCAAATTGGAGCTAGAGATATGGCTTCAGGCTTTATGAACATGCTTTCATACTGGTTCTTTGCTGTAGCAGGTTTAGTAATGTTCTATTCATTATTCATTGAAACAGGTCCTGCATCTGGAGGATGGGTTATTTATCCACCACTTAGTGCATTGCCACAAGCTATGCCTGGCTCTGGACTAGGAATGACACTTTGGTTAGCTAGTATGGCATTATTTATTATCTCAACTCTGTTGGGTGGTATCAACTATATCTCTACAGTAATCAATATGCGTACTCGTGGTATGTCGTTCAATCGTTTACCACTTACAATTTGGGCATTCTTTATTACTGCTATTATTGGTCTCCTATCATTCCCTGTTTTGTTCTCAGCAGCATTACTTTTGATTTTTGACCGTAGTTTTGGTACAAGTTTCTTCTTATCTGATATCTATATTGGTGGAGAGGCTCTTCCAAATCAAGGTGGTAGCGCAATTTTGTTCCAACACTTATTTTGGTTCTTAGGACACCCAGAAGTATATATCGTACTTTTACCTGCTCTTGGAATTTCATCAGAAGTAATTGCTACAAACTCAAGAAAACCAATCTTTGGTTATCATGCAATGATCTTGTCTATTATTGGTATTGCTGTCCTCTCGTTTATCGTTTGGGCTCACCATATGTTTGTCACAGGCATGGATCCTTTCTTAGGAACTATCTTTATGTTCTTGACTCTTATCATTGCAGTTCCTTCAGCAGTAAAAGCATTTAACTACATCACTACACTTTGGAAAGGTAACTTGGTATTTACTCCAGCTATGCTTTTCTCTATTGGTTTAGTTTCACTTTTTATTGTTGGTGGTCTTACAGGTATTCACTTGGCAAATGCAGCGATTGATATTCAATTACACGACACGTATTTTGTAGTAGCTCACTTTCACCTTGTAATGGGTTCTGCTTCATTCTTTGGTATGCTTGCTGGTATTTATCACTGGTTTCCAAAAATGTTTGGTCGTATGATGGATGCTAAAATGGGATACTTCCACTTTTGGGCTACATTCATTGGTGTATATGCAATTTTCTTCCCAATGCACTTTATCGGTGTAGCTGGTTTCCCTCGTCGTTACTATTCACATACTGCATTTGAGCCTTTTGGTTTGTTTACAGATTTGAATATGTTTATTAGTACAGCAGCTATTTTGACTTTCCTCGCTCAGTTTGTATTCGTATTCAATTTCGTTTACTCTATGTTCAAAGGTCGTTTAGCTCCTCTAAATCCTTGGAAATCAAATACATTAGAATGGACAACTCCTCGTTTCCCTGGACATGGTAACTGGGTAGGAGCAATCCCTCAAGTATTCCGTTGGCCTTACGATTATAGTAAGCCGGGTGCAAAAGAAGATTTTATTCCTCAACATATTCCATATTCTGAAACTCCTGAATCTAATTTGCCTTTTGAAGAGAAATTAGCAACTCTTGAAAAACAACAAAAGCAGGAAGGAATTAAAATCCAAAAAACTCCAGAAGCTCCAACTTCTGAAAGTTTCAAAACTGATTCGGACGAAAGTGAAAATGTTTAACTAACATCACTTAGTATATAAATAGAAAATTCCCTATTCTTTTAATTAAGGACAGGGAATTTTTTTGTTTTATAAGAATCTTATGAAGTTTTTAAGAAGGCTATTTTTTTATGGAAAAATGAATGCTTTACCTGTTTTTGTGACATACAGAGTGATTCTAAAAAGCTCAGTTTTTCTATTCTTAAACATATTTTAACGTGAAATTGGGATTTTAATCATTGAGTAACTAGTTATCTTTATTTTTTATGTATCGGTCGGCTCTAATGGGACTGGGTTTCATAAAGTTAGGTCAGTCCCATTAGGGCAGACCGAAAAAAGCTTCTAACCTATTTTTAACAAATAAAAAGGCTATTTCTAATCCCAAGTTCACGTTATTTTAGATTGCTTGTAAAAGACACCTCTTTGAAATTAGACTTTAAAGAAGATTAAAAATAGGAGTTATTTCTTCAATAGTGATTTAGCTTGACTAGAATATTTATTATTTGAATTTACTATTTTTTCTAAAATACTTTTTGCTTTCTGTTTTTGATTTACTTTTAGATAAGAATTTGCTAAATACCATTCTGCATCTTGACTATTTTTTTGATAGACAATATTAGATTTTTGTTTTAAAAACTTCTCTAATAAAGGAATTGATTTTTTGTAATTATGATTTTCATAATAAGATATTCCTCCAAAATATAAAGCCTGTGCATCATCTGGATTAGTAATTAAATATGAATCAAAAAGAAAACTTGCTTCTGTGTATTTTTTATTTTCGTAGGATTGCATAGCATCAAACAAAGTTTCTTTTGGTGATTTTTGATTTCTTCTTAGCTTATTTTTTCCATTTTGGTCTGTGAAAAAATTATAATCATCGTCTGCGAGTTGTTCTGTATTTGTTATATTGGAATCATACTTGTTTTCACTTACTAGAGGAGCTGAAACAGCTCTATTAGAATTACTTAGAACTGGTGTTTCATCAGTTTTAGATCCTACCTTTTCTTTTTTACTAATCCAAATATCAGAAGTAGAGAAGTCCTGCTCTTTGGTTGTTTCATCTTTATCAATATTGAGAGCTAAGTTGTTTTTAGCTTTTGATTTACTTTGGTTTGAGTTCTTATTTGCCTTTAACTCTTCTAAATTTTCATTTTTAAGTTTTTCCACAAGGTCATTTTCCTCTTCCTCAGATATTTTGGCTTTTTCATTTAAAGCTAAATCATTATTTTCAGTATTTCGACCTTCTGATTGTTCTATCTTAGCTTCCATTGCTACATTACCTAAATAAAAATTAGTGTCAGTTAATCTAAAAAGTCCAAATAAAACAACAAAAATCAAAGCGACAGAAGCTGCTGCATAAAAAACTCTATAATCTCTTTTATAAAAACCTCGCTCTTTATTATACTTCTTGATTTCTTTATTAAGCTGATTTGTAGTGGAAGCAATATTTACTTTAAAGTCCGCATTAGCCAAACCTTCGATTGCTTCAGCTGCAAAATCTGAATTGAGAAGTTGTTTTTCTAGTTCGTGTAGTTCTTCTCTAGTAAGTTTTTTATCTATATATTTTTGTAAAGTTTGGACATCAATATTTGAGGAGCGTTCTAAAATACTCCTTATCTTTTTTTCTCTATTGGTATTATTTTGACTCATAATTTTGTCAGTTTAGAAACTTATACTTTTCGAAAGCTAAGGCATTCGGTACATTTTTCACACTCTAAAGAGTGTGTTACAGGGGCTACATTTTTTTACATAAACAACAACCAAAAAACTAAAGTTAGAATACCCAACTGTTTTTTGATATTTCGTTTTCCATTTTGAAGAAAACTTTTTACTTTAGAGATTGAAAACCCTGTAATTTCTACAATTTCTTGATAGCTTTTTTCCTCCAAGAAAAAAAGTTCTACACATTGTTTTTGTTCAGGATTGAGTGTATGTAATGCGTCTTCGATGCTTGTGAGTCGTTCTTCTTTTTCATGTTTTTCCCCTTTATTAGATAGATGCCAATCTGGGTCAGAATCCATACGCTCATCGTTTTGATTTGTAAAATAATCTTCACTTCGCTTAAATTCTCTCTGACGCTGACGTAAATACATCAAACAATAATTTTGTGTAAGACGATGCAACCAGGGAGGGAAATTTTGTATCTCAAAACGTAGAAGGTCGGTCAATAATTTTTCAAAAATGAGCAAAACTGCATCTTTGCTATCTTCTTCTTCTTTGAGATATTTCAGACATACACCATATACCAAGTGGGTATAACGCTCAAAAAGCTCTCCCACAAATTTATTATTTCGGGTTTCTTTATAGGCTTCAATAAGTTCTAAATCCGAACGAGGATTTTTTTTAGAAAATAATTTGACAAACATTTTAAGGAACAATTACGAATTAAAAATCACGAGTATAACGTGAAACATATTACTTACTATATTTAATTTTCATTGACTATTTAAACAAAATACACCCAAAAATAGTGTTTTTAATTTTAGTTATGCTTACTTTCAGTTCATCCTCTGTGTTGTTTGTGAACTCTGTGTTTAATAAAAATATGTATAGAGGTCTGCCCAATTACTTACTTAAACAACAAATAGAGTACAAAAACCCAAAAAAAGTTGCATCTCAAAATCAATCAATATTTATAATTACGCCATATAATTACAAATCAACTACCAATTTATGAAAAATCTACTTTTATCAATCTACAAATTCTTTGCAAAATTACATAATTTATTCTTGCTTCGTTTTTATTTTGCTTTTCTTATTAGTTTGAGTGTATTTATTTTTTCTGTTCAAGAAGTTTCGGCGCAAGTACAATTTAATTTAAGACTTCAAACAGGTTTTCCTTTGGAAGAGTTTGCTCAAAGTAATGAATCTGTTGCTTTTGGTATTGGGGGAATGCTGCTTGTTCCACTTACCGAAGATGAATCGGTTGTTTCGTTGGGTTTGGATGCTGGTTATATGATTTATGGAATGCAATCAGAAGATTATATCGATAATAATGGTTTTGATTATACATTGAATACAAATAATAATATTTTTGAGAGCTTTGCTGTGGTGCGTTTTAAACCTCGTTGGGTAGATTCTTTTATTTATCCGTATGTTGATGGACTTTTGGGAGGAAGATATATTTATACAAGAACGACCGAAGAAGAAGATGGAGAAGATATTAATTCGTTTATCGAACAAGATGGGTTTTCTTTTGCTTATGGTGGTGCTGGTGGCGTATTGATTTCACTTTCAGAGGAAATAAAATTAGATATTCGTGCAGTTTATACACAGGGAAGTAAAACAAAATATTTGACCAAAAACTCTATCTATCCAGACCCTTTATTTCCAAATGAATTTATTTATGATGTCAAAAAATCTAGAACAGATATGCTTTCTTTTCAAGTAGGAATTACATTTTTTATTGAATAATACTTTATGTAAATAAATTTGAAAAGCAAAGTTTTGCCTGTTTGAATAAAAAAATCCTTATTATTGTGGTAGAATCAAATCAATTTATATATTTATACAAATCTAATTCTTATGACAAAATCTACTTTCAGCAAAAGCCTTTTCTTCTCGCTTTTTCTTCTTCTTTCTACTTTGTTTTCTTGTGATTTTGATAGTACAGGTACAAGCACGAATAATTCTCCCAACTCACCTATATTTTCGGATAACTACACAAAGAAAGATGAGTCTAAAAAAGATAAAAATATAGAAAGTGAAAATCAAAAAAATGAAGATACCAAAGATAGCAACTCCAAAAGCGAAACTATTAAAGTTATATCTTGGAATTTATACAATTTTGGAAAATCAAAAGAGGCAAAGGAAATTGAATATATTGCCAAAAAATTAAAAGAGTATGATATTGTAGCCATTCAAGAGGTTTCGACTTCGCTGTATGGAATTCGTGCTGTCGGAAAATTAGCTGATGAACTGAATAGAACAGGAAGTAAATGGGAGTATAAAATAAGTGAGCCTACTTCTGGAGATGGCAAAGAACGCTATGCCTATCTATGGAAAACCTCAACAAGAAATGCTAAAATATCACTCAAAAAAGATTGGTTAGAAGAAAGCATTGAAGCTAAAGTGGATAGAGAGCCGTATATGGCAAGATTTGAAATCGAATACAAGAAAGGAAAAACAAAAAATACTGTATTAATTGCAAGTTTTCACGCTGTTCCGACAAGCAAAGACCCTGAAAAAGAAATTGTTTTTTTAGAAGAAATACCAAAGAGATACAAAACTGATAATATTGTAATTTTGGGAGATTTTAATCTTGATGGAAAACACGAGGCTTTTGATGTACTGCGTAATCGTTCGTTAGAAGCTGCTTTCGAAGGGCAAAAAACAAGTCTTCGAATGAAAGAAAAAGATGGTAGTCCTTTGAATAAAGAATATGACAATATTTTTGTAGAAACAAGAGCATTTTCTATTAAAAAGGCAGAAGTAATTCATTTCTATAAAGATTACAATAGCCTAAAAGAAGCTCGTTATATTTCTGACCATATTCCTCTTTGGGTGGAACTTGGGTTTAAGTAAATTTGGAGCAAAAAAACTAGCATAGATTACTGAAAATCTATGCTAGGTTTTTTGATTTATCACTAAACGAAATCCTAAATTACAATATTAACAATTTTCTTAGGAACTAAAATAAAACGCTTTGGAGCTTTTCCTTCTAACCATTTCTGAACTATTTCGGCTTCCAAAACATATTTTTCTATGTCTTCTTTTGAGGTTTCTAAAGCAAAAGACATTTTAGCACGAACTTTTCCATTTATCGAAATTGGATATTCAAATTCATTTTCTTTCAAATAACTTTCATCAAAAACAGGAAATTCTGCTTTTACAATGGAAGTAGTTTTTCCTAAAGCAATATGCCAAAGTTCTTCTGTGATATGTGGCGCAAAAGAAGAAAGAATAACCAAAAATGGTTCTAAAATCTCTCTTTTGTAGCATTTCATAGCCGTAAGTTCGTTTACACAAATCATAAAAGCACTTACAGAAGTATTTAAAGACAAACGCTCGATATCTTCTTCTACTTTTTTGATGGTTTTGTGAAGCGTTTTGAATTCTTCTTTTGTTGGTTTTTCATCATTCAAAACCAAATCGCCATCTACATTATAGAACAAACGCCAAACTTTACGCAGAAATTTCTGAACGCCATCAATTCCACTTGTATCCCAAGGCTTTGAATATTCTAAAGGCCCTAAAAACATTTCGTATAAACGAAGCGCATCAGCACTATATTCTGAAACAACATCATCAGGATTGACAACATTATGTAGTCTTTTAGACATTTTTTCTACTTGTGAAGCACAAACGAAATTGCCGTTCTCTTCTTTTATAAATTCTGCATTTTCTGTTTCTGGTCTAAATTTTTGATACTTTTTAATATCCAAAATATCATCTTTTACCATGCTCACAGGAACGTGCAGAGGACTAATATTCATAACTGTATTTGCTGGAATGGCTTCATGTCCTGCAATTTCATTGATTTTAGCTATTTTTTCGGCATCAGAAGTAAGCTCTTCTACTTGCTTATAAATTCCTTCACTCAAATAAACTTGAAAACCACTAAGGCGATAGACCAAACTAGATTTTCCTTGAATCATTCCTTGATTAACCAATTTTTTAAACGGCTCATCAAAATTCAAAAATCCTTTGTCGTGTAAAAATTTTGTCCAAAAACGAGAGTACAATAAATGACCTACTGCATGTTCTGCGCCACCAATATAAACATCAACTTGATTCCAATAATCTACAGCTTCTTTTGATGCAAAAACACGCATATTTTGAGGGTCTGTATAACGCAAGAAATACCAAGAAGAACCTGCCCACCCCGGCATTGTGGTAAGTTCGTAAGGATATTTTCCTTGATAAACAAAGGCTTCTGCACGAGCTAAAGGTGGCTCACCTTCTGCCGTTGGTTTGTAACTATCCACTTGTGGGAGCATCAAAGGCAAATCCAAATCAGGCAAAGAATGAGGAATTCCGTCTTTATAATAAATTGGAATTGGTTCGCCCCAATATCTTTGACGACCAAAAGCTGCATCACGCAACCTAAAATTTATTTTTCCTGTTCCTGCATTTTTTTCTTCTAATTTTTGGATAGCTGCTTGAATGGCATCTTTGATAGACATTCCATCAAGAAAATCAGAATTCATTATTTCGCCTTCTTTTTCTGTGTAGGCTTCCAAAACATTTCCAGTTGAGTCTGTTTTGGTTTCTTTAATAACTTGAACGATTGGCAAACCAAAATGAGTAGCAAAACGAAAATCACGTTCATCAGATGAAGGAACTCCCATAACAACACCCGTTCCATATCCCGAAAGAACATAGTCAGCTACCCAAATAGGCGTTCTTTTTCCAGAAATTGGATTGATTACATAACTTCCTGTAAAGACACCAGAAACGATTTTTACTTCTGCTTGTCGATCTCTTTCCGAACGATTTTTGGCAAATTTTACATAATTTTCTACGGCTGCTCGTTGTTCGTTTGTCGTTAATTGGTCAATAATTTCCAATTCAGGCGCAAGGGCAATATAGGTAACTCCGTAAATAGTGTCAGGACGAGTGGTAAAGGCTGTAAGTTCTTTTAATTCTTCGCTCTTTCTGTTCTCTGTATTTTCTTCAATTTGGAAACTAAGTTCTGCACCGTAGGATTTTCCAATCCAATTTTTTTGCATTTCTTTGAGCGCATCTGACCATTCCACTTCCTCCAAACCATTCAAAAGACGGTCTGCATACGCAGTTGTACGCATCATCCATTGAGGCATTTTTTTTCTTTCGACAGGATAACCACCACGTTCTGAAAGCCCATCTTTAATTTCGTCATGCGCCAAAACAGAACCTAATTCGGCACACCAGTTTACAATTGCTTCTGATTTGTAAGCCAAACGGTATTTTAATAAAATATCTGATTTTTCTTTTTCTGTAAAGCTATTCCATTCTTGAGCTGAAAATGAAGGTGTATCGTCATCACAAGCTGCATTTATTTTATGATTTCCTTCTTTTTCAAAAGTGGTAATTAATTTTTGAATTTCTTCTGACCTTTGTGTGTCATTATTATAAAATGATTCGAAAAGCTGTTTAAAAATCCATTGTGTCCATCGGTAATAATCTGGATTTGAAGTTCTGACTTCTCTTTCCCAATCAAATGAAAAACCAATTTTATCAAACTGTGATTTAAAAGTCTGAATATTTTGTGCTGTTGTAATGGCAGGATGCTGACCTGTTTCGATGGCGTACTGCTCGGCAGGAAGTCCAAAAGAATCAAAACCCATTGGATGAAGCACATTAAAACCCTTCAAACGCTTGAATCTACTCAAAATATCCGAAGCAATATAACCGAGTGGATGACCCACATGAAGCCCCGAACCCGAAGGATAAGGGAACATATCTAATACATAATATTTTGGTTTGGTAGTATCGTTTTCAACTTTATAAACCTCTTTTTCTTCCCATTGTAATTGCCATTTGGGTTCGATAAGACGTGGATTGTATTCCATTTTCTCGTATTTTTTCTGTTTGTTTTTAATTATTTTACGCAATAAGCCTATTACAACCTAATATATGTCAAAGGTACTAAGATTTTCGAACATAAGAATTTTTGTTTAGGTTCGTATTGGGTTTTATTACTGTACCCTACTATTTTTTTGTAGGGTATTATGGTTAAGGATTAGCTTCGCTGAGCTATCGGTTAGTAGTATTAATAGGATTTGAAATACAGATAACTGAAAGTCAGCGAAGCTAAATACAACTGCTATTTTTTCAAATTAAATAATTAATAAAATACCTTTGAATAGTTAAATTAAATCACAACTTTTATTAAAATAATCTTCAAAAAATGTATTTTTATTCTCTGTCTTTGGCTTTGCCGAACTCTGTGTTTAAAAATAGTAGGGTACAGTAGGGTTTTATGATAAATAGAGGATAATTTCTTTTTAAGAATTTTAAAATAATTTTAAAATAATTTTAGTTCCTAGATTAAAAAACCTTCCCTATTAGTAAAAATAAAGAAGGTTCATAATTCTCACAATTTATGGGTGCATAACAAATTAGCTACGCTGCTCTTCGGGTGTCGTATGACAAAAAATAAAAACAGGGTTAAAACCCTGTTCAATTAAAAAAAACTACTCTGAATTATAAATTGGACAGGGTTTTAACCCTGTCTATGTATGTTAAAGTAGTCCAAAAA
>DAIUBX010000025.1:10016-12574 GCA_036846465.1 Bernardetia sp. | reverse complement strand
TCGGAAATGCAAATCCAACAGCTTTAGTTTTGGCTACAACGACTTTTCAAGCTGCCATTCAAATCGGTTTTCCAGAGGCACAAATTGTTTTGGCTCAATGTGTCACTTATTTGGCAGCTTCTCCAAAAAGTAATGCCTCTTATGTGGCTATCAAAACAGCTAGAAAAATCGTACAAGAACAAGGAGATTTGCCTGTTCCATTGCATCTACGTAATGCGCCAACAAAACTCATGAAACAACAAGGCTATGGAAAAGACTACAATTGTTCCCACAACAACGCCAATAATTTTGCTGAACAAGAGTATTTCCCAAAGGAATTAGCCAACACAAAATTATACGAACCTGCACAAAATGCAAGAGAAAACGAAATGAGAAGGTTTTTAAAAGAACGTTGGAAGGAAAAATACAATTATTAATTTAATTACGAATTAAAAATTACGAATTGAAAGACGATACAAGTCAATTACGCAATGAAATTTATTTTACTTTCTTTATAAATCGGATTGTAATTTTTGTAGATTTTTCTTCTGTTTCCTTGTTTTCCATTTCTTCTTTAGAAATAGGTTTTTGATTAATATCTTCTTTGATATTAGGTTTCTTCTCTGTAATAGGAGATAAAGCCTCATCTAAAAGTCTGTCTAATTCATTAATAGTCATCGCTTGATTTGTAAATAGTCGATTTAATCTACTTTCTTTATAAACCTAACTGTAATTTCTCTAGGTTTTTCTTCTGTTTTATCCTCTTCATTTTTTGAAGTTTGCTCAGAATTTGGTTGTTTTTCTTTATCACTTTGGCAATTTTCCACTAAAGAACCAAATCTACCATCAGACAAAAGTCTGTCCATTTCTCCAAGAGTAAGATAATCCATTTTATTTATATTTTAGCTTGTAAATTATTAAAAATAAAGAAAAATAATCAAAACAGAAAATCCAAAAATGAAGTTTTTCTCACGCCATACGTCCCACTTCTCTCGTCCCATGCTCCTAATTTTACCATTCAATCACATCACCCAAGTTATTCAAAAAAGGTAAATCACTGTCTGTGTAAGTTGTAATTTTCCCACAATTTGCCCACGTATTTACACGCTGCAACTCTTCAAAGTTGGGAGAATGAACGGTTAGAGGAACTTTGCGAAGACGAGAATCATTTTTTTGAAATGGAGCTTCTTCTTTTGACGTGTAAAATAAATGCCATAAATCAGGCGAACCACTTTGTCCGATGCGTTCTACTTTATCAAAAATATTTGCTTGTTTGTGCCACTCTTTTAGCTTTGCGTTGATTTGTTCGAAAAACAAAACTGTATTTTGCAGACGAATACGAGAACCCAAACGAGATTTTCCTTTTGAGTTTAAATGTTTTATTTGTGATTTTCCTTGTTTTTTTCTGACCATATAAGCCGTAATTGCTTTATGATAAATCAGTTCGCCTTCCTCAAAATACCCTAAAGAAGCATAACCAGCTTGAATCAAAATAAGCAAATAAGGTTTTGGTAAAAAAGGGATTTGTTCGGAATAATCAGACAAAGAAAGCGTTTTTTGTTCGTCTTCTTTGGTAGGTAAAGTAGGGAAAGTAAGAGGAACACGAAAATCAAAGATTTTTTCTCCTTCATTATTTGTGCCATACAAAACACCTTTTTTGGGGTCAGAATCCCACAAAATAACCTCTTCTGAATCTGTATTTTCAGAATCTAAAGAGGCTAATCGTTCTATTCAATCTATAGAATCGGAATAATTCATTTTTTTAATTTTCTAAATTATCTTTTATTTGTTGAACTTCTTTTAAGGTGAGGTCTGTAATTTTTACAATAATATCTAAAGGTAAATTTTCTTGAATTGCTTTTTTTGCATTTTCAATTTGAGCTTCTTTTTTTCCCATCTCTAGTCCCATTTCTAAGCCTCTTTTTTCGCCTTTTTCTTCTGCATAATCCAGACTATTTTTCAAGTCTCTATATACTTTCAAACTGTTTTCGTACTTATTTCTATCCGTTTTATTAAACTGTGCAATTTCTGCTGTTTGAAAAACTTTGTCAAAAATTCTTTCTTGAAGAACGGCTGGACGATTAGGAAAACTTTGAAGGTTTTTCATTACATAAAACCATTTGTCTTCTAAGGTTTCTAATTCATCTTCTGCTTTATCAAACAAAGGAATTTGAATATATACGTAAGTCAGTTTATCGTAAAAAATTTTATTTGTATTGATACTCATCAACATTGCCGTTTCCTTTACTTGACTTTCTTCATCTTCTTCATTCCATACAAAATCTAAAATAGAAACGGTATAGACTGCTTTTAATTGAAAATTCCAATCTCCTCGTTGTGCTTGTTCTTGAATTGGAAAAGTGGAATAAAAAATAGTACGGTCTTTAAAAAACTTCTGTTTTGCTTTTTGTAATTCAACTATAAATTTTTCTCCCTTTTCATTCTCACAATACAAATCATAAACAACTTTTCTATCCACTGCCGAACGTCCTAAATTTTCTGACTTTAAGTAAGTAAGATTTTTGATTTGTGCTTTTGGTGGCAATACTTCATTCAAAAAACTAATCAATAAATCTTTA
>DAIUBX010000025.1:2099-10006 GCA_036846465.1 Bernardetia sp. | reverse complement strand
AAAGGGTTTAGGTATTTTTCTTGTGTGGACATAGCTTTGTTTATTATAAAATTACTCTTCCTTTTTAAAATCGTCTTTCAAAATTTTTTCTTCAAAAGTCGTCGTATTTTCTTCTTCATTTATTGAATTTTCTGCTTTTTCTATATTTTCAGATTTTTCATTTTCAGAAACTTCTATATTTTTAAAATCACTGTTATTTTCTTCTAGTTCAGTTTCTTCTTTAGGAAAAAAACGTTTTTGCCAAATCAAAATAATACAAACTCCAATAAAAATAGCTGCATCAGCAATATTAAAAATTGGAAAAAATGAATAATGAGAACCTCCAAAATAAGGAATAGATTCTGGAAAATAACCCGAAGCAATATCAAAATAAAACATGTCAATTACTTGTCCGTGAAACCAAGGATAAAAATGAGGCTCTTCTCCATAAAAAGGAACGGCATTGCCATCTATAAAAACACCATAAAAGGTAGAATCTACAATATTTCCAAATGCGCCACCCAAAATCAGAGCCATGCTAATAACAAAACCTTTTGGCGCATCACGCAGCGCAGCCCGAGCCATGACATACGCAATTCCTATTCCTGCAAAAATTCTAAAAATAGTTAAGATAAGTTTGCCATAATCAGAACCGAGTTCAATACCAAATGCCATTCCGGGATTAAGTGTGTAGTGAAATTTGAACCAATCTCCAAAAATCAAAATATCTTCCCCTAAAGAAAGTTGAGAATGGATGTAAAGTTTAAGAGCTTGGTCAATAAGAATTACGCCTAGCGCAATGAGAAAATAAGGTAAGTATTTCATGTTTTTTTAGAAAATCAAAAAGTAATTTGGTATTTTTTTAAATCTAACCCAAAATCATAAATAAATGATTTTATAAATTAGGTTCTAAAAATGTAACTACAAATTTATTAAAAATACAGCGTTTAATCAGTAAGACTTAACAAGTTTTAGCGACTAGAATTAGGAATTTTTGTAAAAAAATGTAAAAGTTGGGATTAAAATAATTTTAAGATAAGAAAAAAGGTGTTTTATGAAGTTTTGAATTTAATTGAGTTAGCTAAGAATTTTAATTTTAGTAATTTTGCAGCCTTATAAATAATGCACTCTTTATGGAGTGCTAGATAAAAAAGATTTATTCAAAATTACATTTATCAATCAAATTCATTATGAAACTTAAAACTATATATTCTTTAGGGATATTTTCGACTCTTCTAATTTTCAGTAGTTGTTCTAATTCTTCCAAAATTAAGGGCGAATGGATGCGTTCAGATTATAAAGGCACTCTCAAAATAACAGATGAAAAAGTAATTTTTGATAACATTACAGAAAAAGATTATGTGGTGGATAAAAACACATTAAAAGTAGTAACTTACGGAATTTCAGACGATTATCAATTTGATTTCAAAGGAGATACTCTTATTCTGACAAAAGGAAAACTGGTGCAAAAATTTATTCCTAAAGACAAAGCAAGTTCTGATGAAGAACAAATCAAAAGTCTTTTGAGTCCTCAAATAGAGAAAATGTTTGAGAAAAAAGTAGCTACACTAAAACTAGAAAAAGAACACTGGGGGGATTTGAAAGAAAAAATCACACTACAAAAAATACCTTCTATTCCAGATGAGGAATGGGTATATTTGGTAGAAACGACTTTTGATAATAAAGTAGCTCCTCCAGCAACTATTTTTGTGAGAGCAGGAAGAGATAAATCAGGCGTTTTACAACCTGCTTGGGGAGAAATATTAGAATCTAGCACAAGACGTTATTTAATCAATGGAATGGGAATTCCTGCTGAAAAAGTAAAATTAACATCTACAGGTGGAAGTGCTTATGAGGTCATGGTTACGACTACAAACGGAAGTACTTTACCTCTTCTGCTAGATCCAGAGACAGGTGTTATGCCAAAACAAGATGAGAGTTCTATTTCTACTTATTTTCAATATTCTCTGCAAAATAAGTATGGAAAAGAAACCATTAAGAAAGTAGAATTAAAACAACAAGAAGTAGATTATAAAGGAATAATTACGTTATCAAATGGAACTCAAATTCCAACTACGTACTCTAAGACAAAAGGGGTAGATTTTACCGAGTTAGATCAAAAAACAAAAGAAATACTCGGTCAAGGAATTGTGGAAAGTGAGTTGAATGTAAAGTTAGAGTTACAAGAAACTGAGGTAGTAGGTGATTTATTAAAGATGACCTTTAAGACTGCCGTCGAAGAAAAATTAGTAGGTTATGTTGATATAATGCGTGGTTGGTATCCTGAAAATACGCCTATTTCACTTTCTACAGCTACTCGCTATCGTATTCAAAAGAAAGTAGGAGATAAAAACAAAGTAGGCTCTGTAATTCTAGCACAGCGTTCGCAAAAAAAATATGAGGGTACTGTAGATTTTGCTTCTGGAAGTGTAGAGCGTATTATTGTAGAGCATACAGGAACAGGATTTAGTTGGCGTGTAGCAACAGAACAAGATAAGTATATCAACTAATTCTTATTTTTGAAGCACATAAGACTAACAATAAACCCTAAAATTTAGATTTTTATAGTCTAATTTTTAGGGTTTTATTTTTTATTAGAAAAGAAGTTAGAAATTAATTTGCCAACTAATTTGCCAAACTTACAGCCTTTCCAAAAAGAGTAGCCGAAGTACAATCATTGACATATACATTTACATACTGTCCTTTTTCATAATCTTCTCTAGGGAAAACGATTACTTTGTTATCTGTCGTTCTGCCTTGTAAATCTTTGTCTGAGCGTTTGGATTCTCCTTCTACCAAAACTTTATGCGTTTTGCCTATTAACATTTGATTGCGTAATAAGGAATGTTTTGATTGAAGTTCGATGATTTCACTAAGACGTTTTTTCTTTACTTCATCAGGAATATCATCTAAATATTTTTTTGCTGCAAGTGTTCCCGGTCTTTCAGAATAGAAAAACATATATGAATAATCATATTTTACATATTCCATCAAAGTCAAGGTTTCTTGGTGTTCTTCTTCTGTTTCGGTACAAAAACCTGCAATCATATCCGAACTAATGGCGCAATCTTCTCCCAAAATTCTACGGATTGCATCAACTCTATCAATATACCATTCACGAGAATAAGTACGGTTCATGAGTTTCAAAACTCTACTATTTCCACTCTGAACAGGCAAATGAATATATTTACAAATATTTTCATATTTCGCCATGACGTGCAACACGTCGTCTGTCATGTCTTTTGGGTGCGAAGTGGTAAAACGAACTCTTAGATTTGGGTCTATTTGAGCGACCATTTCTAAAAGGGTCGCAAAATTTTCATTTCTTATTTTTTGTCCTGTTTCGGCTTCAAAATTCTCTGCTTTTATCGTTCTTGGAACATTTGTCCATTTATACGAATCTACATTTTGTCCTAATAAAGTAACTTCTTTATAACCTTCTTTTACTAAATCCTTTATTTCTTGTACGATAGAATCAGCAGGACGGCTGCGTTCACGTCCACGAGTAAAAGGTACAACACAAAAACTACACACATTATCACAACCACGCATAATCGAAACAAAAGCAGAAATTCCATTTGAGTTCAGACGAATAGGCGAAATATCTGCATACGTTTCCTCTCTTGAAAGCAAAACATTGACAGCTTTGTGTCCGTCATCTACCGAACCTACTAATTTAGGCAAATCACGGTACGCATCGGGACCCGCCACTAAATCGACGATTTTTTCTTCTTCTAAAAATTTGTGTTTCAAACGCTCTGCCATACAACCCAAAACACCGACCATCATTTCAGGCTTTCTTTTTTTGAGTCCGTTGATATGAACTAAGCGTTTGCGAACGGTTTGTTCGGCTTTCTCACGAATTGAACAGGTATTTAGGAAAATCAAATCAGCATCTTCGGCTGTATCGGTTGTTCCAAAACCGTGTTCTTGCATAACAGCAGCTACGATTTCACTATCAGCAAAATTCATTTGGCAGCCATAACTTTCAATGTAGAGTTTTCGCTGTCCTTCTTTTGCGTTATTAGCTGTTGTTTTGACGGTTTCGCAAGGTTCGTGTATAGCTTCACTTGCGTTTTTTTCGTCTATAATTTCAATATCAGCAATTAATTTATTCATTTTGAATATTTTTTTATAAAGTTTTTCCGATCTGCTAAAGCAGCGAAGCTAATTCGTTTATTTAAAATTCAGCTTTTTTCATTGTTTATAGCAACTCACAAAGGTAGTGAATTTGTTTTGATAGTTTGATTTTTTGGAATAGAAATTCCAAATAGAAATCAAAAAGACACTCCAAAAAAAATTGAAGTGTCTTCTTCATTCCAAGAAAAACAAGAAATTAATCTTTCAAAATTTTGATTGTTCCTTGATAATTTTGTCCGTTTATGTGTACAATATACATTCCTTTTGGGACGGCAGGAAAATCAATTTCTTTTTTGCTAGACTTCACTACTTCTGTCAAAATTAATTTCCCTTGCAGGTTATAGATTTTAAGGTGGAGCGATTCGTTGGTGATAAATAATTTTTCATCAATTTCTATATGCAGAATATCTTCCACAGGGTTAGGAAAAATACGAATTTGAGAATTTTTAGTTGTTAAGTCTTCATTTTGACCTAAAACTAAATCAGGGTCATTAAGTCTTGCAAAAGTAGGAATTCCATAACCGTATTGTGGATTTGGAGTAGAATAATTATCCCCAGCACGACGAACTGCCATCATAACTTCTTGCTGACTAAGCTCAGGGTTTTGCTGCATAAAACCAGCTACCAAACCAGCTATCAAAGGTGCTGCATACGAAGTTCCGTTTCCAGAAGTCACTTGGTTTTGCTCACTCCAAAGAGTTGTGCCTACACCTACTGCCATTATATCAGGTTTTACTCTTCCGTCTGCAGTATTTCCTAAAGAAGAAAAATTACCTATTTGTCTGTTTACATCTACTGCACCAACAGCCAAAACAGAAGGAGCATCAGCAGGGAAAGATATTTTTCTCCATGGGCTATTTCCACTATTTCCTGCACTTGTTACGACTACAATTCCTTTTTGAGAGGCTACTTCGGCAGCTCTTGAAATCATGGCAGTATTTCCATCTAAATCTGCAATTGTATAATCATAAATTGGATTATCAAAATCAGAATATCCTAATGAAGTTTGAATAATATCGACTCCCAAACTATCAGCTTTTTCTGCTCCAACGACCCAAAATGCCTCTTCAATCGGAAATTCTCGTCGTACATCTTCAGTTCTGAATAAATAATAGGTTGCTTCTGGCGCAGTTCCTATCATTTGACCATCTGCTTTTGAGAGCATAGCAGAAAGTACTTTTGTGCCATGTGCAGAGGCTTGATATACATTTTGTCCGTTTCCAACCACATCATAAACAAAAGGAATATCAGCATGAGAAAAAGCAGAGAGCGAATTTGTATTTATAAAACCACCGTCCAAAACAGCAATATGAATGCCTTGTCCTAGAAAACCTTCTTGGTGCATTTTATCAACCCCTAACATCTGAATCTGAGCAAGAGAATTTCCATAATTAAAATTTTCTTCAGTATCATTTGTGTTTTTTATATCTGTGATTTCGTTTGTATCAAACTCTTGACAAATTTCTTCTTCGTCTGTATCTATATCACAAGTTGCCGAAATTCTAGCTATTCGGTTTGGGTCAGTATGAATGGCAACTCTATCTACTTTCTCTACAAAAGAAAGAGTTTCTATTTGTGTAAAAGTAGCATCATCAGCCGTAACAATGGCAGCATTAAACCATTTTATGGCATAACTTACACTTGCACCCAAATTATTTATTTGAGAAATATAGTCAGCATTGACTGGCAAATCTTGTTCTGTGATAGCAATTCCTTGTTTTGTTCTTCTATCAACTGATTTTTGAGTAAGAAATTCTAAAGGACGACTGACAGAAAAAGAAGTTCCATTTTTATCTTTAAAATAAACTACTCGTTCTGAGGTCTGTGAAAATGCCGTATAAGAAAATGCTGTACTGAAGAAAATGACGGCTATAAATTGTATAAATAGTAATTGTCTTAATTTCATAAATTATTTTAGTGTTAGTTTGAAAGTAATGGTTAAATAGAAGGATTACTATTTTTGTTTGCAAAACCAAATGATATTTTGCTAATAATAGTATTTACCAAAGTCTGAATTGCATAATTACAAAGATAGCATTTATTTATTTTTATTGTGTTTTTTCCGATTGCTTCAAAACAATTTTTTACCTTTGTTTTAATTCTTTATTTTTAGGTTATATTATTTTTATGAAAATACTCAATCCTGCAAAGATTCAAAAAATAGCTGTTTTTGCTCCTAATAAGCCTTTTTTTGGTGCAATATTGGTTCAATTTCCCTTTTTTTTACTGCTTAGAGAAATTTTTCCTAATGCCACAATAAAAATATGGTCGCCAACAGGAACGAGTAATCTTATCTTAAAAAATAATTTGGCTGATGAGATAGAATTGTATCACAAATCAAAATCATATGCAAGAACACTTCGAAGTTTACGTTCTTTTTCTCCTGATTTACTAATTAATTTGCGTCATCAATCCGAAGTTACGCATTTATTATCGGCTGCAAGTGGAGCAAAATTTAGACTAGGAATTATCTCTAGTAAATGGCAAAAATCTGTCTATCAACATTCTATTTTTAATGATACTTCTTGTTATCGTGCTTTGCTGTATTTGAGAGTTTTGGAGGAGTTTTTGGAAAAACAAAATTTGTACAATCCACCAAAAGAAAAGTTTGAGGCTTTCAAAAATTTAGATGTCAACTTATCTCTATCTACTATTGAGAAGATAGAAAAAATAGAAAAAAACACACTTTTTCCTTCCTCAAGAATAGAACTCAATGAAGCTGAAAATCAAATTTGTTTGCTCATTGGAGGAGGAGAAGGCGAACACAAACGCTGGGGAATTCAAAATTTTTTAGTTTTAACTGATATTATTTTGAAAGAAAAACCTTCTACAAATTTTATTTTTTTGGTTGGTTCGGCAGAAGATGACGATGTGCTTTTTATTGAAAAACAACTTTCCTCAAATCAGTTTCAAGTATTCAAAAATGCAGAAATACCTGCACTTATTTCTATCTTGAAACAATGTCAAGTAACAGTTGCAAATGATTGTGGTCCTTCACACGCAGCACAAATGTTAGAAGGAAATTATATTAGTGTTTGGGGATGGGAAAATCAACATCCTTATCAGCGTATTGGAGAGTGGTTTTTATCAAGAGAAAACTCTTCAACGATTGTAGCTCATTATCAAAAAAGTATCAAGACAATTTCGCCCAAAAGAGTATTTTCATACCTCAAAGGCAGCTTGTAAAAACACTCAACGAGGCTTAAAACACTCGTTGAGGTTAAAAATTTGATTTTTTTTATGCTTTAAGCACCAAGTTTCTCTCTAAGGGTTTCTATTAATCCATCCCAAAGCTCTTCCAAAACTTCCTCGTCATTCATTTCTGAATAATCTGTAATTACTAAATAGGTAGTATCTGTCAGTTCGCTATAATTGAGTTTTAGTTCTAAGAAATTGTTGTCTTTTTTCTTTGTTCTTGTTTTGTTTGTTGCTTCGTCTATATTTTCTACAAACTGATATCGAATCATAGAATTATTTCTCTGTGAAACTATCTTTGCAATATGCTGGTCGTTATCCCAATGAATACATAAAAATTTATCATTTAAAACTTCTACTCTTTCAGCAAACCACTCTTCTAATCCTTGTGGTGTAGAAATGTAAGGATAAACCATTTTGACGGCAGCACGTATTTCGTACTCAGCGTTATATTCGAATTTACTCATTTTTTATAGATTGTGTTGTTACTTAGGTTGCTTCAAAGGTATCAATTTATTTTCTTGTACTAGAAGGTAATTGTGAATAATTGCCTAATATAATAGATTTATTTTATTTGAAGAATATATTATAGT
>DAIUBX010000025.1:0-2089 GCA_036846465.1 Bernardetia sp. | reverse complement strand
ATTGCTTGATTGTGAAGCAATGTTTACTATGGTTTTGAGTACTTCGTTGATATCATGCGGCCATTATTAGCTTCGATACAATTAAAAAACAGAGACCAAGTGTGGATCATAGTGAATGGCCAATTATAATCAGTATCAAATTTTGTTGTTTTTTTTGGTGTTAGTTTGTCTTTACTCTGTTAGAAGCTATGTATTTTACGTGTTTTTGTTCTATTTATTCTGCGTAATATATACTATATTTGAATCTAAATACTGTTTTCTAACTTATGAAAAAGAATAAATTTAATTATTACAAGTTTTTTTGTTTATTTATTGTGCTTTTGATGAGTTTTATTGTAATAAAGCCAAATCAAAGTTATGCTCAAAACATAAAAGCCAAAAATAAACTGATACTTGAAGAAAATCAAATGACCTATCGTTTTGATGAGGTTATAGATTATTGTACTACTGATTTGAATACTACTTTCGGGGATTCAATTCAAAATAAAATAAGATTCTCTCCTTATCTTGTAGATGATAAAAAGGCGATGTTACTTCCCAATCAAGCTACTTGGTTTCGTTTTCCTGTCAAAAGTGAATATAAAGAAATTAGTGATTGGTTTTTACAAGTAGATAATGGACTTCAGATCAAACTCTACATTCCTCAATTAGATAATTCGTATCAAGAAAAAAGGTTTGGTCTTTTTTATAAAGATTCTTTACAAAACTCTGTTCCAAATTACTACTCTACTACTTTTTCGCTAAGAAAAGGAGAAAGTATTCTGTATGTACGTGTAGTTCCATCAAAAAATTCTGTTAAAAATGGAGGTTATAAGCAAACTTTTGTCCTCTTCCGAAAAGATGCTGCACATGATTTTTTTGCTACCAACTTAGCTACCAATAGTATTATTTATACTATTATTTTGGCGATGTGTATCTATAACTTTATTTTGTTTTTCTTAATAAAGGATAGGTCGTATCTTTACTATTGTATTTCTATCTTTTTTATGGGGATTCATTTTTATACGCTTCCCACATTAAAATCAGTTGCCTTTTGGGGACAGTTAAGTTATAATTCTGAATTTAATTATATTGTCAATTATACTTCTGCTTTTTTGGCAGTTATTTTTTGGATAAAGTTTACTCAAAGCTATTTTTCAATGAAATATCATTTTCCAAAATGGAATAGGTATTTTATTATTATCATCATTTTGAATATTTTACTTGCTCTTATTTATTTCATTTTTATTGGAAAACTTCCTAATATTTATGCTACTACACTACATTTAATTGCAATTATTTCTATTCTTGCTTTTTCAACCTTAGTATTTTTTAGAAAAGTATTATTATCCAAACAATTTTTTATAGCGAATGTGGCACTCTGTATTTTTGCTATTATTCATCTTGCTGATGTACGCCACCTTGTTCCTTCTAATTGGTTTACTAATTCGGCATTAGAAATAGGTGTTGCAACACAAGTTATTTTGTTTTCATTGGCTTTGGCATCAAGAATTAATTTATTGAGAAAGCAAGTAACCGAACAATCTATTGATAAAGAACGACTAGAGCGTGTAAAAGCAGAAGAAATAAAATATGTAATAGAACAAAAAAATAAAGAATTAGAAGAAAGAGTAGAAAAAAGAACTGTTGAAATTTCGGAAAAAAATACAGAATTAGAGCAGATTGTAGAAGAACTGGATACGACCAACGAAACCCTGCGTTATACAATCAATAGAGTAGAAGAGCAAAATACACAGATTACATCAAGTATTGCTTACGCACAACGTATTCAACAGGCTACCTTGCCAAGTTTGGATGAAATTAGAAATTCTTTTCCAAAAAGTTTTATTATTTTTCGTCCTTTACAAGTTGTTTCGGGGGATTTTTATTGGTTCTTAGAATTGAAAGAAAAACGATTTTTGGGAGCTTTTGACTGTACAGGACACGGTGTTCCGGGGGCATTTATGGCATTGGTAGCTAATGAGTTATTAAATGAAATTGTACTTCATAAAAAGATAATCTCTCCAGATAAAATTTTAGCAGAGCTTCACAAATCTATTCAACATTCACTCAAACAAAATGAAACAAAAGACCAAGATAGTATTGATGG
>DAIUBX010000024.1:0-12580 GCA_036846465.1 Bernardetia sp. | reverse complement strand
TATTTCTATTAGATTGAAAAAATATCTATACTAACTTAAATATTACTATTAAATATTTTGTTAATTTAACTATTAAATAATACAAGTATTTTGAATAAAAGGATGAAGAATGATAGCTAAATCTATTTATTAATTATAATTAAACTTCTATGAATATCAACCTAGAAACAAAAGAAAGACCTACCGTAAAGAGTTCGGAGGCTTTTCCTAATTATACTTTACCTTGTAGAGTTTTCGAAAATGTAGATGTCAAAAATTTGAGCCAAGAAGAATTTAAAGAAATACGTAAAGCTGTTCCTCAAAATGGTGTAATTCTTATCAAAAATCAATATCTTTCTTTGGATGAATTGGTAGCTTGGACAAAACGTTTTGGAGAAACTGTCGAACTTCCAGACGGACTTCGTTTTAATAATTTTCATAAAGAATATCCAGAGGTTACACGTATTTCGAATATTTTACCCAATGGAGAGTTATTACAAAATTATTCGGGTGCAGAATATTGGCACAGTGATGGCGATTTTTGGCAAGCTCCTAAAAATTATGTTTTCAGTTGTTTGTATGCTGAAAAAGTACCACCAACAGGAGGAGAAACAGGTTTTGCAGATTTGAGATTAGCCTATAACGGACTTAGCCAAGAACTAAAAGATAAAATTAAGAATCTTCGTGTGTGGGTTTCGCCTAAAAACATTCCTGATTTTGAAGGCGCAAAAGAATCCGAGCTTCCACCAGATGCGTATCATAATATTGCATATTTACACCCAGAAACTAAAAAACTATGTTTATATTTTGGTTGTACAGCTTCTGATATTGAAGGACTGAGCAGAGAAGAAGGACAAGCTCTTTTGAAGGAACTAATGGCAGAAGTAGAAAAAAATGAATATGTTTATGCTCACAAATGGAGTCCAAATGACCTTTTGATGTGGGATAATACTTCAACAATGCACCGTAGTTTGGGAGGATATGGAAATTACCCTCGTTTGATGTATCGTACACAAGCGTATGCTAAATAAATTTAGAAGTCAGAAGTAAATGCAAAATGAAAAAGTCAGAGTTTAGAAGTTATGTATTTGTATTACTTCTAAAATCTGACTTCTAAAATCTAATTTTGTATCAATTCTGATTTTTTTATTTTGAATTTGTATTACTTCTAAATTCTAAATTCATACTTCTAACTTTATTTTAATAGTGACTTTCCATTACTTCCTGCAACGGACTATCTTTTTTTACAAGGTCTTGAATTTTTGAATATGGAATAAAAATTTCAAATGCTCCCATCGAATGTGCTGCTATTTCAGTTTCATTAAAACGAAAAATAATCCCACCTTTACTTAGTGCATAATTAGCATTTAATGCAAATTTATTGTCTTTAAAAATGATTCCCTCCTTTGAGAAATCTTCAATATCCTTAAAGCCGTAATTATTACGAAAAATCTCTTCGGCTACTTCAGTTAGTTTTGGCATAAAGTCTTTTTCAAAAAGTTCTTCTAATTTGATGCGTTCGCCTGTACCCAAATCAAAATTTACAAAATTCACTTTATCATTGGCATAAATACCTCCTTCAAAGACATTTTCCACAAATTCCAAAACTACAATATTATGATTATTGTAATCTAAAATTATCCGATGATGATTATCCCACATAGGCATCTGTCCTTCTACTTTTTGAGCTTCTTCACTTGCTTTTTTATAACGATTTACAAAATCATCTAAAAACTCGCTGTGGTCACCAAATTGTTTTTTTGTGCTTTGTGGATGGTCATAATTAAGAATATGACTGTTGATAAATTCATTGATTTTCTTTGCTGTGGTTTTGTGTTTTTCATCTCCCATTACAATATAAATCAAATCAACGGTAGCTGTTCCACTATAACTTCTGCCCTCATGAACAACCCAAAAACTAGAAGATTTTTCTGGATAATTTTCTTTCACAGTAAAAGTATTATATTCTTCTCCATCAAATGAATGCCAAGTTCCTGCAATTTCAGTAGGTGACATAAATTTTCCATCAAAGAAACCAACTATGTTAGGTTCTCCCTCTTCTGTTATTCCTTCAATTTCTTCCAAAGACACACGACCACTTTCAGAAATTGTTCCTCTAATAGTTCCTTTTTCTTCTTTATCTAAGAAATAAAAATGACCTTCTAGTGTCGAACCAAAACGCATTAAGTCAAATTCTATACGTTGGTCACCTAATTGTCCATCAAGTTTTTTATAGAAATACTTGGCGATCTTGACAGGTGTTTTTTCTTCCTTTTTTGTTTTTTGAGTTTCTTCTTGCGCTACTACGCAAAAAGGACTAACAAATAGCAGAACAAAAAACAAAAGAAATGCTTTGTTAAAAATAACGGAATGAGTAAAATTATTTGACTTCATTGTAAGAAATTATTAAATAAGTAAATTAAAATGATTTTATATAAAATTTTGGATAGGCTTAGCGTCTAATAACAGATTAATTATCTATTTTATGAAGTTGTTTAATAATGGCTATTTTATGGAAAAAGAAATGCTCTATATGTGTTTTTTAGCGTACAGAACACTATTTTTTCCGTTCTTAAACAATTTCTATGTTAGTTAGGACTTACAAATATAAATAATTAACAATCTATTGACTACAAATAGTATGGATAATCAACATTAAATTAATAACGATGCTATCTTTCGGTACATTGTGTATTTTTAGTTAAAATGAAAGTTATTTTCAGAAATTAATTATTTTTTTTATTTGTATTAATTCTAAATAAGCAGCAAAAAGAACAAATGATTTTTCTTATAGTTGTTTGAGTAGTAATTTTGTGGATATTATAAAAATTATACCTACTATGCAACTCAGTTTCAAGGCTTTAACCATCAATTATAAAACAGCTCCCGTAGAGATACGTGAAAAACTTTCTTTGAATGAATCAGAATGTCAAAGTTTCTTGCAAAAGGCTTCTGAAATGTTTGCTTTAAGTGAGCTTTTTGTGCTTTCTACTTGCAACAGAACTGAAATTTATTATAGTTTACCAGAAAATAATATCGCAAATACGACTTTAACTATTCCTAAAGCCTGTCCTTTTGCATCTTCTAAATCGCTGCCTCAAAAACTAATTGCTTTATTGATTACTCAAAAGGGTCTTTCAGATTCTGAAAGCTATTTTACTTATTTTCAATCTATCGAAGAACATAAAGAAGCTATCAAACATCTTTTTTCTGTTTCGATGGGATTACAATCACAAGTAATTGGAGATATTCAGATTAGTAACCAAGTCAAAAAAGCCTATCAATATAGTGCAGATTTGAATTTGGCTAGTCCATTTTTGCATCGCCTTCTACATACTGTTTTTTATACGAATAAGCGTGTAACACAAGAAACCAGTTTTAGAGATGGAGCTGCTTCTGTTTCGTATGCAGCAGCAGAAATGACTTTAGAACTTTCTCAAACCGTAATTCAGCCAAAAATATTAGTTATCGGAGTAGGAGAAATTGGAGGAGATGTAGTCAAAAATTTGGATGCAGCAGATTATCATACCGTAACGATTATGAATCGTACTTTCGAAAAGGCGCAAGAATTTGCCAATGCACAAGGATTTGAGGTAGCTAGAATGGAAAATCTTAAAGAAGAGGTGCAAAAAGCAGATGTAATTATTTGTTCTGTGGCTGCCAATGAACCAATTTTGACCAAAAAATTAGTAGAAGAAGTACAAGGTATTCGCTTCAAATATCTGATTGATTTGTCTGTTCCTAGAAGTGTTGAGCCTGAAGTAGAACAAATTCCTCACGTTATGGTCTATAATATTGACCAAATACAAAATCGTACAGCAGAAGTAATAGAGCGTAGAAAATCAGCTATTCCACACGTCCAATCTATTATTGATGAAGCAATAGAAGGTTTTGAAGACTGGAGCAAGGAAATGATTGTTTCTCCTACCATTCATCGTCTAAAAAATGCGTTAGAACAAATCCGAAAAGAAGAAATAAATCGCCACTTAAAAAATTTAGACGAAAGAGAAGTAGAAAAAATAGAAATGATTACAAAAGCAATGATGCAAAAAATAATCAAACTTCCTGTTATTCAATTAAAAGCAGCTTGTAAACGTGGAGAAGCCGAAACATTAGTAGATGTTTTGAATGATTTGTTTAACTTAGAGCAAGATGAAAAAGTATAAAAATATTTTTTTGATTAATTTTTATGTAAAAATGAGTTTATTTTTTTGATATTACTTAAACAATCTTTAAGAAATTCTGTTCGTTATAACGGACGGTAATAGTTTTTCATAAGTGCATACAAAAACCTATATTCTTTGAGTATAGGTTTTTTATGCTAAATAGGTTTGGCTTTCAAGTCAGTTTGCGCTTCTTTTTTGAATAAAAATTGAATAGCAAAACGAATCAAACCAAGCATTCTGATAACAAAAATAGCTACTCCTAAAAGTGTAATACAAAGCAAAATAGATTGAAGAGTTACTTTAAGATATTGAGAAATACTTGTTGCAGTTTGAAATTTATCATAAAAAGAAATCAAAATAGATGGTAACATAGGCGTAAATTTCCAAATCAGTATCCCTAATACAGCAAACCAAAAACTAAAAAAAAGAACTGTTCCAAACGAAAAAAAAGTGAGTGCATAAAACTGTGTTTTTGTTTCTGTAATTTGATGAGCTTTTTGAAATGAAAAGGATTTGAAAATAGCTGCCAAAAATTGATTTGATTTTTTACGAAGATTCGTCAGACCAAAACCATCACTAAAAATCCAATAGCCGTCGGCTTTCATAAAAGGAACAAAAGAATAAAGAAGTCGAACAAAATTAATGACTACAATTCCTGACCATAAATGCGTAGAGACAACATTAAAATAATCCAAAAGAATAAAAATACTCCCTGCAATCCATTGGAAATAAATTCCTCCCAAGTTAATAACCATTCTCTTTTTGGGCTGGAGTTTCCATGCTTCGCTAATTTGAGTAAAAAAAACAGGATACACTAAATAAAATCCATACCCAATTCTAGGAGTACGAATACCAAAATGCAAGGCTGCTGAGGCATGACCAATTTCATGAAAAATGAAAATAAAGATGATTAGAAAATAAATTAATAGGTATTCTAAAGCTGAAGCTTCTGCCCATATTTTAGCTTTTTCTCCAAAAACAGAGTGTGAGGAAAGATAAAAGATATGAGCAAAAAAACCAAACAAAACTGAAAAAATGATAACCCATTTTTGATAGAAAATTTTAAAAATAGAAGCTAAAAAATGTGTTTTTGACTCATTGAATAATGTTCTTTGTGTTTTGATGGAATCTGCATCATAACTAATTTCTTGCTTTAGATTCTTATTTTCTTCTACATCTTCATGGTTTAGCAAAACTCCTAAAGGTAGTATTTTTTTATCAATGATTTTTTCTATATCTTCAGATGTTAGCTTTTCATAGGCTGAATGTTGGATAAGACTTGAGTGAATTTCAGAGAGTGTTTTTTTCTCATTCAATCCTACCAAAATTTCTTTCACTAAAAGACCACAATAAAATTGTTTTTTTCCACATAAAATTAAAAATTGTTTGTGCGAAACTTCAAAATCAGTTTTTACGATTTGTAAAGTATCTATCAATTCATAAGGTGAAATTATTGGCTGCATACTTTTTTGATTATAAAATAGGAATTGTAATCTTTGAAAAACAATATACTTATTTTTGATGAAAAATTTCTAACCAATTTGATAAAGTTAAGGCTAAAACTAATTATTTATCAACTAATTACTATTTTTGTTTTTAATTCTTCCAAAAGTGTATTTCTAATTCTTTTAATTTCATTATGATAATTTCTTTCATCAGCCGAAAAGGTGGGACAGGCAAAACTACCAATATTATACACCTTGCTACAACACTTGCTAGTCAAAAAAAGCGTGTATTACTTATCGAAACAGATACCAATTATACGCTTACAACACTTCGAAAAATGGAGCTTTTCAAAAAGAAAGTTGCCGAAAAAGATGCACCTTTTCCAATCTTAGGATTAACAGATGAAATAATTATTGCCGAACTAAAAAAGTATAAAAAAAGTAAAAAGTACGATTATATCTTAGTAGATAGCGCAGGAAAAACGACTGATGAAGCAATCAGAAAACTATGTCTAGAGTCTGATTTGGTAGTCGTTCCGACCAGTCTTTCTCAAAACGATTTGTTGGTAGCCTATCAAACCATACAAGATTTGAAACCTGCACAAGAGATAAATAAAAAACTAAAAATTGCTATTCTTCCAAACCGAATCCATAACAGAACCAATCCAACTACCGTTGAAAATGCACTTTCTAGCTTAGATGCAACCCTTGTTTCTACTTTTGTAGTATCTAAAAATAAAATGGCAGAGTTTTCTACTTTAAGTCCTATTGAAGAATACCAAGAAATTGCGAAAAATATTGTATCTTTGCTCGACAAATAAAGACAGAAGGTATATAAACTCTTTATGTCACAACTAACACACAATCAAGCATTTATCTAAAACAAAAATTAGTAAAACAATCCAAAATCCATTTATTTAGACCCATTTTTTATATTACTATGGCAAAAAATAGCACCCTCGCAGATTTAGATGCTTTTTTGAAAGAACAAGAAACTTCTGAAAATAATACAAAGAAAATTACAAAAGAGGAATTTGTCAATCAAAATCCTCATCAAATTGTAGAAACTGAAATCTTAGCTCAAAAAGAAAAAGCTGAAAAAGCTGAAAAAGCAGTACAAAATATAGGAGACAAAATTAAAAGTAAAATTGACACAACGGTTGAGGTTAAAAAAACAGTTCAAAATGTAGCTTCAAAACACATCACTAATTTAGTTCCTGATGCTAAAGAAGAGGAATCTACACTAGTTCAGTGGGCAAAAGCGATTGATGAAACTGTAAAAGGAAGTGAATTTCTTCGTTCTGTTCCTATCTTATCTGATATTACTGAAAGTGGTACAGAACAGCTAAAAGCAACAGAAAAATTCTTAGAAACTTCTCAAAATATTTGGAAGAAATTTTGGGATTAAGTATCAATTAAAACGTAGCAAGATTTAATAAAAAAAGCCCTATTTGATAAAAACAGGGCTTTTTTTAGTTATAGAAAAGGCTGATTAAAAATCATCGTCGTCATTATCGTCGTCATTATCATTATTTTTATTTTTTCCTTTACCCTTTCCTTTACCCTTTCCTTTATTTTCTTTCATTTTGTCTTTTTTCTCTTCTTTCATTTTCTCATATTCTGCATACTGTGAAGTTGTAAAAATACTTTTTACTTGTGTATCAAACTCTTGCATGATTGTTTGACGTTGTGCCTTTTTATCTGGACTTTTTCCTTGTCCTTTTATAGCTTCCATGTCTGTCATTCGCTTTATGAGAGCTGTTTTGAGTTGTGCCGTCTGTGTGTCATTGAGACTAAATTTAGTTTTCCATTTTTGAGATTTTTTCTCTGCTTTTTCGGTTGGGGTAGCATTTTTATTTCGCATCTGTTTTCCTCTTTCACTTTGTGCAAAAGTAGTTGTCATTCCAATAAAAAAGAAAAGTAGCGATAAAAGGGCAATTTTGCCGATGATGTTTTGAGTTTTCATAGAATTGAATAAGTATAGTTTAGTGAAATTTGATTTAAAACCTAATCAAGATATTTAATTAAGTCGTTTCGTAAGGTTGGATGCAAAGTAAAGTCCAAAGTTTAATCTGATAGAAATTTTTTTTTTGGGTCTTAAAATTTAAAGATTTTTTGCCAATTTCTATTTAGTATATTTTATTCTAATTTTATAAATTGAATTTATATTTTTTTATTTAAGTATTTTCCAAACAAACTTATTTTCCGATATGAAACCCATTACTACTCGTTGTGCGACCATAGAATATGATGAAAAACTTGATGCGCTCTTTTTGAATTATACAGATAAAGTTAGTGGACATAAAGAGTTTATAGAACTCAATGAGAAACTATTAGAAGTCTTTCAAAGTCTTGATACACAGTATGTTGTGGCAGATATTAGAAAGATAGGAATTATTGGAGTTGATTCTCAAAAATGGGCAAGTGAAGTTCTTTTTCCTGCTATGATAAATCATTTGGACGGAAAAAAACTCTATCATATACAATTACTAAATAAAAAAGATATTTATTCTACTATCTCTGGCAATAACGTCAAACGATTTACTACTGATATTAAAGGACTAGAATTTTATCAAGTAGATGATGAAAATGAAGTAGCTAAACATATTAAATACTTAAAAGAGCAAGAATAAGTATAAAGCATAAAAAATCCCTATTTACCCTTGCCGTTGTTGGTGTCTCACCGACGACTTCTAGTAAATAGGGAAAATATGTTTTTTATAAGAGTAAGTAGAATAAAATTATCTCAAATCTACTTCTTCAACATTTGGATGTTTTGCTTTATTAAACTGAAAATCAGCATCGGTTACCGAAACATTAGGCTGGAAGTTAGCAATTTTATAAGAATGAATACGTCCGTTTTTTTCAAAAATATTCCAACTTGCAAGGCTATAATTTTCTTTATCAATCGTCAAGCGAACCTTAAAGAATTGTAAGTTTTTATCTTCTGGAACTAAGTCAATTACTTTATGCGCTCTTCCACCTATTTTTACTTCTTCAACAACTACATATTTGTATTTTTTTTTATAAATATCAAAAATATCAGTTGGATTAAGTCCGTCAGCTTCGTCATAACTTGTAATAGTTACTTCGTTGGCATCATCTAAAAATGTCCAAACTGTTTTGTGGTCATTATAAATCTCTTGACCTTGCGTTTTGAGGTGGTATTTGTTTCCTTTTACAGTAATTGTTCCTGTAAGTGATTCATTGATATTTTCAGAAGCACTTGCCAAAGTAGAGGTAAAAGTTGCTCTGAATGAATTGTATTTTTTGTACTTATTACTCATCGCATCTAAAAGAGTACGAGCTTGAGCATCTTGAGCGTAAGTAGAATCTGTTGCAATGGTTGCAAAAAATAAAGCAATGAAAATTATAAAAATCTTTCTCATTATAAATAGTATTAGTATGTTTTTGTTGAGTAATTGATTCGTTTAGTAGTAGTTAGTAGTAGATTTACTAAAAGCGTACCGAATTACTAAGACAGGATTTTATTTAAGTGTTACTATTCTGCTTAGTTTCAATAACCGTTCCAAATGAAAAGTAAAATATCATTGTGTTTTTTCAAGAATAAAAGAATAAAAAACAACGAACAAACGGAAGAGGATTTGGATATTCAAAATTAGGTCTCTTTTTTAGAATAAATAAAATTCTATATCTCTATTTTTCAAAAAATTGTCTAAAAAGTCGTACCTTTGCTCACTTGATTTATACACAGAAAAATAGAATTTATCGTGCAATACTTACTCAATCACATAGAATCGCTTATATTTTGTTCTCCTTCTCCTATTTCTGTCAAAGAAATTCAACGAGTTTTGGAAGAGCTTTTTGGTACAGAAGTGCCAAAAAAAGACATAGATGATGCTATTGATGTTCTACAAAAACGCTATGAACAGGCTGATTTTGCGATTGAAATAAAAGCCATTGCAGGAGGATTCCAATTTCTGACTAAGTCTGAATTCCAGAGTAGCATAAGTTTGTTGCTCACACAGAGAGCAAAACGCAAACTGTCCAAATCTGCCATCGAAACCCTTGCGCTTATTGCCTACAAACAGCCCATTACAAAATCAAAATTAGAGGCTATTCGTGGTGTAAGTTGTGATTATGCAGTTCAAAAACTACTAGAAAAAGAGCTTTTAGTCATAAAAGGAAAAGACAAAACGGCTGGTCGTCCTCTTTTGTATGGGACTTCGGATAAGTTTATGCATTATTTTGGTATAAATTCTTTGGATGATTTGCCAATGCCAGAAGATTTGTCTGCTGAAGATGTCGAAACGGCACAAAAACAAGCCAGACTTCAATCCAAAACAGAAGACGATGAGGGCGATGAGTTTTCACTTTTTCAGTTTCAACGTGGAACAAAAGCTATTCAAGACAAAAAAAATCAAGAAAAAAATCAAGAAAAAGAAGAAGATAATGATGATTAAGGAATAATTACAAGTTACATCTATAATTGATTAATTATAACGAATTGTGATTGAGTTAATTTATACTTACATAATTGTCAAATTACTTGTTAAAAATGCGTTAAATTACTTTTCAATTCGTAATTCGTAATTTTTAATTCGTAATTGTTTTCAAAAGTAATTGCGAGATGCGCTCGTAATTTTATTAACAAACTGAATATAGATTCAATGAAAAATAACGATAAAAACTCAAACAATAAACTTCCTTTCAAGCCAAAATTAAAATCAGACGAAAAATCAAACTTGAAAAGTAATCGTTTTGAAAAGGCAAAAAGTAAACCTAATCCTCATTTTGAGAAAAAAGCTCAAGACAAGAAAATAGATTCTAAGTTAGAACAAGACAAGAAAAAACAAGAAGCAAAAACAGCAAGTTCTAAACCGACTAGAAGACCTTTAGAAGAACGTTCAGAACGTACTGAAAGACCAAGAACAGAAAAACCAGAAAGAACACAATCTACCGAAGAAACAAAAAAAGATTTTCAAAAAGATAGAAGTTTTGAAGACCGAAAAAGTCAAGACAGAAACTTCAAAAAAATGGACAAAAAATTTGAACGTCCTGCACGAGTTGCTGCAAAAGATACAGGTTCTGCAAAGTCAAATGAAAATTCTCATTCTTCTAATCCAGCAAATGAAACGTGGAGATTGAACCGTTATATTTCTAACTCAGGTGTTTGTTCACGAAGAGAAGCTGATACACTTATCGCAAAAGGCGAAATTAGTGTAAACGGAAAAGTAGTAAAAGAATTAGGTTTTAAAGTAAGACCAACCGACGAAGTAAAATTTAGAGGAAAAGTTTTGCGTAAAGAAAAGCCCGTTTATGTTCTTCTAAACAAGCCAAAAGATTTTATTACCACGACAAGCGACCCAAATGGGCGTAAAACGGTAATGGATTTGGTGGCAAAAGCAACTACCGAACGCATTTATCCAGTTGGAAGATTGGACAGAAATACAACAGGACTTTTGCTTTTTACTAACGATGGCGATATGGCAAAAAAACTTTCACACCCTTCGTATGAAGTTCAGAAAATATATAGAGTAACTTTAGACAAACCATTCAATGAAGAAGATATAGAAAAATTGAAAGCTGGTTTGGAGTTAGAAGACGGAATTTCAAAAGTAGATGGAGCTTCTATTTTGTCTGACGATGGTTTTTCGGTTGGTGTAGAGTTGCATATCGGAAAAAACAGAATTGTAAGACGTATGTTTGCTCACTTGGGTTATGAAGTTGTGCGTCTTGACCGAACTGTTTATGCAGGACTTACAAAAGAAACTTTAGGACGTGGAAACTGGCGACTTTTGAACGAACGTGAAATTATTCGTTTGCGTTTCTTTAATAAAAGAGGACAGTAATTTGAATTTTGTAGGGAAAAGGCACGCCTTTTCCTAAACTATAAAACAGAAAAAGGTCTGATAAATTAGTTTTTATCAGACCTTTTTGATGTATCAATACTAAGCCGAAAGTTTCAAATCATTTTGTTTTGCCCATTCTATTATAATTTCTTTTTCAAAAGAAGAAGGCGAATCATTAAAACGACGACGAGCTTGTATAACTTCTCGGTTTTTTGGATTTACTTCTATTGTTACCAAAGATTTTCCTCTTGAAAGGACATTTTGCATAGAAAAAATAGCTGATTTGCTAGTTCTACAATTATCTGAATATCCACCTACACAATGATTCATATTTTTGCCTTCTTCAAAGAGTTCTTGTTTGGTAAGAAGCTGTTCGAAAACAAAAGATTGACCTGTTTTAGTCTTGATATAGTTATTTTCTGTTATCAAATGCGCCCATTCTTGAGAAGTTTTACGAATAAAGCCAACTACTTCAAACCATTCGAAGGCTTTTCTCCAAAGAGAACCCCATGTTTTGCCCTTTAGGTTAAAATTTGGGTCAGCAGGATTTCTCTCAACTACTTCTCCTTGGTTGTTTTGCCCCCAACGTTTTACAAATTTTTGATTCCAAATATATTCTACCACAATTTCTAGTTCATAAAACGTAGCAGTAGGATTATTTCTAACCAAAAAAGTAATTACTTCTTTCCAAAACTCTTCATTTGGGTATAAATATTTCCCCAAATCTGTTTGGATAAGATTTTTTATAAAACTCATCGTTGCACCTGCTGCTATTGCTTGTCCGTATCGAAGAGATTCAATAAAAGTCAGTTTTGAAGGTGCTTTTGTAAAATAATGCGCTTCTTTTTTGGTAATCGGAACAGGAAAATGATTGATTTTAGAAACATTTCTTCCTTGTGCAACATCGATAAACTAAGTTCTGGAATTTTCGTCCTCCTCATCAAACCAAAGTGAAAATATGCAACTAGGAACAGGATATTTCACAAAAAGATGACTCACCAGACTAACAAATAGCTTTTCGGCAGTGCGTCCTTTTGGTTTCCAATCTTCAATAGGTCGGATAAAATAAACACGCTCTTCTACCACACGTTTGAAGGCGTTTCGCAGATATTCTACTTGAAACATCTTTTCTGTTTTTCCTTTTTTTAGGATAAGAGCAGCAGCTTGAAAAACTTCT
>DAIUBX010000023.1:0-12597 GCA_036846465.1 Bernardetia sp. | reverse complement strand
CTCCTCCTCCAAAATGAGTCAATGAATGTGCTTTGTCCAGTACTTTTTTAGGGTCAATTTGTCCTAAATTAGTCATCATAACCGAACAACAAATATCTGCGCTGTGCATAGCTGGATGAATGGCATTTTTGGCAACAGCAATTCCACCCACAGGAATTTGACCTGTTCCACCTGTCGGACAAGCGTCTGGCATCACTGCACCATTTACTAAAGTAGGCGTTTTCATCAATTCGTCCATTGTTTGATAAATACTTTCTACATTCGAAATTTCTTCATCAGATTCTGCACGAATATTTTTATGATAAGAAAGAGGAATTGAAAAAGGCTCAATGATAGTAGGTCGTATTGATTCTAAATAGTTTAATAATCTATCGTCTTCAAGTTTATGTTTGTTAGCATATTCAATTGCTTCTTTAAACCATTTATTTGGCTTAAATCCTAAATCAATAAGTGTTTTTCCAGTAATCATTGTCTTTTTGTTTTGTCTTGATTATTTATTTCTAAAGCTATCAACAGACAAAGCAATTCAATTAGTTCATTTTGTGTAGAATTTAGGTTGATTGACGTGGAAGACTGATATATCTAAAATTATAATTTCATCTGTTTTTTTTGTATTTTTGGATAGATAAATAACTCAAAAGAGTTACTCAATTTTTACACAAACAATACCAATAAATATAACTCATATGCTCAAAATTATTGAATGTCCTCGTGATGCTATGCAAGGATTGCATCATTTTATAGATACAGATATTAAAATAAACTATCTCAATTCGCTCTTACAAGTAGGTTTTGATACGCTTGATTTTGGAAGTTTTGTTTCAGAAAAAGCTATTCCTCAGATGAAAGATACTGCTGAGGTTTTAGAAAATTTAGATTTATCGAATACAAAAACAAAATTACTTGCTGTAATTGCTGGATATGGAGGGTTAAAACGTGCTATTGAGTTCGAACAGATAGATTATTTAGGTTTTCCACTTTCTATTTCTGAAACTTTTCAAATCCGAAATACAAAAAAGACAATCGAAGAAGCTCTCAATGTGGTCAGTGAAGCGCAAAATTTGTGTCTTCAAAAGAACAAAACATTGGTAGTTTATTTATCGATGGCTTTTGGAAATCCTTATAAAGAGGTATATAATCCAGAAATTGTAGGAGATTTTATGAGAAAACTAGATGAAATGGAAATCAAGATTGTTCAGCTTTCTGATACGATTGGTTCTTCTACTGAAAAAAATATTATCCCGTTATTCGAATCACTCACAAAAGAGTTTTCTCATATAGAAATTGGTTCTCATTTTCATTCGCCTCTTCGAACAGCTAGTGATAAAATTGAAGCAGCTTATAAGGCAGGTTGTAGGCGTTTCGATGGTGCTATGTTAGGTTTTGGAGGTTGTCCGATGGCAAAAGACGAACTAACAGGGAATATTCCAACAGAGTCTATTTTAGCTTTTGCCAACATGAACGAGATAGAAACAGGATTGGATATGGTAAAATTTGGCGAAGCATTAAATCAAGCTAAAAATGTTTTTGATGAAAAAGTAAGTGTTTAATGATTACTTGATTTTAACTACAAAAGCCTTTTCTTTGATAGAGAAAAGGCTTTTTGTTTTCATTTGTTTCTTACAACCTAACGTCGTCGTAGATAAGCAGTCTTGATTTTTCCTCTAGTAAACTCAAATGTAGTAGTAATAGTTCCACTATCACCTTCTACTGTGCCTTCAAAACTAAAATTAAATTCAGCTTCTAGGATATAACGGACAGTATCAAAACGAGTAATATTAACTGTTCCTGCTGGTACTGACGCTCCTTGGTAAAGAATAGTTGGAACCAAAGTACCTGTTGTGTCTGCTGTATCAAGTGGGGCTATTGAAAAAGATCCGACAGCAGGATAAGGTATAAATATGGAAATAGAACTTCCATCTAAAATAGATTTTGCATCTACATTCAGAAGGGTGTCTTTTCCTAAAGAATCTTTGCCAGAACTTATTGCTGAGACACCTAAAGCACTCCAAAAATTAGTATCCGAAATATATCCCTCCATAAGAGAAGTTCGTAAAGGATTGTCATCATTATCAGACTCACAAGCAAGGACAGTAAAAGCAAAAAGAGCTAAAAAAAAATAAGCAAATTTAGATACAAATTTATTTGTACGTTTGATAGGATAAATCATAAAATAGACTATTAATAATTTGTGTTTTTAAATAAAATTTTAATTTTTTTATTGAGGACTACCTCCAAAAGGAATACGCACACCCAAATTAGCCTTCCAATAATGATGTAATTGAGGAGTATATGTTGTCACATTCGCAACATAATCTTTGAAACGATACGAACCCCCTCCTTCAGCAAAAATATAAAAAGAGCCTGTATATACTTCTGCTCCAAGTCCAGCATTCACACTTAACAGCCAAAACTGCATGTCTTGAAAATACTCTGGTTCTGTAAAAGCTTGTGTTCCATTTGCTCTTTGATAGTCGTCAAGAGTCCAGTCAATATTATACATTCCACCACTCATTCCACCATACGTATAAAACCCGCCTCTATCATTATAAGCACCAAAAAGATAATAACGTAAAGTTGCATTTAGTTCAGCAGCCGTATTTTTTGTGCTAATCATATAATCATAGGCAAACTCACCACGTTTTGTACCCATCATATATGAACCCTCTAAAGAAAGAGCAGTTTTATAATTAAGACCTATATTTAAACGAAGCTCTGCTCCTGCGAAGGGAGGAAAATCTTCTACTTTTCCAAATGGATAACGATCTTCACCTCCAATAAATTTTTGATAACGTCCTGCAACGCTCATGCTTACTTGAGCTTGTGTTTGGCTAGTAGAAAATAAAAGCAATGCTACAAAGAGCAGCAGAAATGTCCCTATTTTTTTGAAGGGTGTGAATAAAGAAGTTGAAGTCATAGTTGCAAACATAATATGGAATACGGATTGTTTTGTTTTTATATATTGGTATATCTAATATTTTAATTAGAATTATTTTGACTAGATTTTGAAATATAATTTTATGGTATTACACTATAAAACTATTCAAAGTAGTTACAGTTTATTAGAATAATTGCTAAAATTAAGAATTTAATTACATTTTATTAGCTTTCTGTCAAAATTTGCTCAAAATTTGCTTGAATTTAAGCAAATACATGATTTAAACAAGTTGCATCTTATATCTTGCTCTTTACCAAAAAGCCTTACCGAGAGAACGTTACTTACTTGCACTTTATTGAAAATATAATTAATTTTTATCATTTTGCAATTCTATTGCGAGTTTATCTTATAAATTTACAGTCAAATCCTATACCTTAATGAAACCACTTAGAAATAATTCTAACCAATTACCTGCAAAAATAACAATTTATCATTTAGAAACAGTAATAAAAGAGCGCAATAAAAACTTACGTATTCTTTCTTTAGGATTTATTTTTAGTGTCTTTTTGTTGCTATTCTTGTCCCTTTCTTTTTCTAGTCAGGCTCAAAATGCTGATAAAAACAAACAATTAGCTGTCTTTCAAGACAAAACCTATATTGGTCTAGCAACGGAAGATAATATAGAAATTATTTATACTCAATGTAATGAGCCTATAAGTACTTTTTATTTTGATGTCAGTAATGGCGAACCTATGTTTGTAATGGGTGGTTTGTATGATATTATGATGTATCAACTTATTTCTGTAAAAAAAGAAAATAACAAATATATCTTGACTTACAACGATTCAAAAGGACAAAAGCAAGTAGCACAATTAGAAACAGATACGAATAATGAAAAAGTATATATTATTTTTGAAGGAATGAAAATGGGTTTTGTTCTTAAAGAAAAAATGAGTGTATATGAGGTTTCTAATGATTGTGAAGAAACAATGAAACTTGCTACACCAAACAGAAATTAATAAAATAACACAACAAAAACAGCTTTTAAGGTCTGTTTTTGGTTTTATAGAAAAATAATCAAAAAAGTTGCGACAAAAACGCAACTTTTTTTTGTGCTTTGAGTATAAATACATAGATTTGTGATGTATTAAATACCTATGTAAAAATGAAAACAAACCCAACCACAGAATTACTTAAAGGAACACTAACCACAATCATACTGAGATTGCTTTCCGAAAAAGGCAAAATGTACGGTTATGAACTGGCGCAATGTGTCAAAGAAACTACTGATAGCAAAGTGTTGATAAAAGAAGGTTCGCTCTATCCTGCTCTTCACAAACTGGAAGCCGATGGCTTGATTGAATGTGAAAAAGTGATGATAGGAAAGCGAATACGCAAATATTATCATCTCACACCAGCAGGAGAAACAGCAACTGCCAAAGCAATCAACGAACTTTTAGAGTTTTTGAGTACAATCCATCATTTAATTACTACCGAACCAATTTATGGTAACACTTAATGAAAATCAAGTAGAACTGATTTGTGAACGTATTTTCAAAAAACCTCTTCAAGATACTGATTTGCAAGACAGTTTGTTAGACCACTTTTGTTGCTTTGTAGAAAGCAAAATGAGTGAAGGCTTTTCTTTTGAGGAAAGCATCGCAGCCGCTTCTGTGGCTATTGCTCCCAATGGAGTGAGTGAAATAGAAGAAGAATTATTTTTTATTATTCATTTCAAAACCCAACTTACTATGAAACGTATCTTGTATTTTTCTAGCTTTTTAGTAGCTTTTTCGCTGTCTTTTTACTTCTTTTTCAAAAGTTTACATTGGCCTTATGCTACTGTTTTCATGCAAGTAGGCAATATTACTTTACTCTTTGTTACTCTACCGAGTTTGGTAGCACTAGCTTTCAAAAATAAAAATAGCCTTGAAATAATGGACAAAATTCGTTTAACTATTGGTGTTGTAGCAGGTGGTTTGATAAGTACAGGAATGATTTTTAAAGGATTATATTTTCCTTATGCAGGTATTATTTTTGCACTTGGTTGCGCTATTTTTTCTTGTGTTTTTCTGCCTATTTTCTTTTATCAACTTTATAAAAAGTCAATTCAAGTAGCTTAAGTTTTACAAATAAAACCTATAAACTACTAGATATAAGCTAGTATTGAGCTTTTAAAATATTCATGCTTAGTACTTCAATTATAAATCCACTTACTTAAAATAAATACATAAAAAAATGAAAAATTCATTATTATTTCTCTTTAGTATTCTATTTATGTTCCTCACAGCTTGTAATGAAAAACCTTCACTAGAAGAGCTTAAAAAATTTGCAGCCACAGAAAATTATCCAAATGATATTTTTTTAGATACGGTTTCTAATAAAAAAGCACTCGTTATTGTAGCTCACGATGATGACGATTGTGCGATGTCGGGTACAGTTGCAAAACTTACAGCAAACGGTTGGCAAATCAAACAACTCTCTTTGCAAAGTCATATTGTAGCCAAAACAGGTAAAAATCCAGCTCCTATTATTTGTCAAGGCAATGAATTGATTTTAGAAGACGGCTATTATCGAAAAGGACTTGACACTATGAAAACAGCTTATTTACCTATACCTTATGCAGAAATAGAGAATCAATTTTTAACTGAAAAGGTCGCTCTAGCTATCACTGAAAAGGTAAATGAGTTTAATCCTTCAGTTATATTTACGCTTGACGATTTAAAAGGAGGATATGGACATCCTGAGCATATTTTTATTAGTAAATTAGTACTACATCTTTTCAAAACAAAAAAAAATACTACTCAAAAAATATATCAATCCGTTTATACAAATCACATGGAATCTGAAATTGTGGATAAATGGTTGAAAGCAAAAATGGAAAAATGGGGTTATCCAAATGCTAGTGAAATAGCCAATGCGATGTATAAAATTGATGGAATGCCCGAACCTACTACACAAATAAATATAGTTGAGGTGGCAGATAAGAAAAGACAGTATCTTATGGAATACGATGAAAGCGTTAGAAAAAATCTAAGAAAATTTATTCCTTATTATGAAGAATTTGATGCCAAGACCTACTTCAGAATCTTTGATAGAGAATTTTTTAGAGTTATTGAAAACTAAAATTTTTAGGTGGTGTAGTAAAATTGTGTTTCTCGTCAAAAGCTCAATTTGATAAATCAAATTGCTACGTTTAAATAACATAGAGGCTTGATTTATCAAGCCTAAAGTTGGCAAACACAATTTTACTACACCACCTATTTTTTATAAAAAATTATTTATTGAAAAAATAATAAAAAAAATAAGAAAATTAATTCATATTTTTTATCCATTCTACAGCTTCTTTTTCGGTTTCAAAGTATTCTGCCTTTACTTTTATGTTCGCTTTCTCGACCACACCCAATATTACATTCATCATATTTTCTTGAAATTTTGTTTTGGGTTTTACTACGCCAACTATTACATTTTTATTTGCTGTTGCATAAAATTTTGGAGTAAAATAAGACGCAAACCAACTACGAGCCGAAAAAGGAATTAACAACGGAGTAGCATCAGTATCGATAACAGAAAGAACAATTTTGTTGTAAGGATTAATTTGATGTTTTTCTAATACGGCAGAATAAGCTGCTTTGTAATCCACATCACTAACTTTATTTTGCAGACGAATAAGGTAATAATTGAAAGTTGTATTTATATAGGAGCTGGAACTGTCATTATCACTTTTATAAAGTAAATCCATATTTTAAAAATTAATTAACAAAGGAGGGGATAAAGTTGAAAGAGCTATTTTTGACTTTAATTTGAATTTTGAAAATACACGAAAAAATAACTTGAATTTTAAAAATTCGTCCTTTATTTTTTAGTAAAATCCGATATTTTTTTTAGAAAACATAAATAAAAAGTTAAGTCCTTCTTCTTCTTTATTTTATTTCAAATTTTTTTACAATAGAATCCTTTTTTTTAGTAGTTTTGAGACTGTTTTGTGATTTTGAGCAAATCATACAAATTATAACTGCTGTTCTATATTTACGTTTCTTCTTATTCATTTATGGAAAGTATTTTTTTATACAAAGAAAATGAACCACTTATATTTACAAATATATTGTTTTGGTTTTTCTTTGCGCTTGTACTTTTCATTTATCAGTTTGCAAAAGATAAACAACCTGTCAGAACCACTTTTTTAGCACTTTTTAGTCTGTATTTTTATTATTTATCAAGTGGTTGGTTTTTTTTGCTTCTGATTTTTTCTACAATTGTAGATTATTTTATTGGAGAATCTATTTTTAAAAGCGAAGATGAAAGACAACGAAAATTACTTGTTACGCTTAGTGTAGTCATTAATCTTACCGTTTTAGCGTACTTTAAATATACTTTTTTCTTTGTTGACTCTCTAAATACTACTTCTGAATGGCTTTCAGGGACTTCTTGGGATATTGCCAAAACAGATTATCTTTCCTATTTTCTTAATCTAATTGTAGGAAAACCTTATTTTGATACGACTTCTATTTTTCTTCCTGTCGGAATTTCATTTTATACTTTTCAGACAATTAGTTATTCCATAGATATTTATAGAAGAGAGTTAGAACCTGTCAAAAATATAGTAGATTTTGGGTTTTTTGTTAGTTTTTTTCCTCAACTTGTGGCAGGTCCGATTGTGAGAGCATCTGAGTTTGTTCCTCAAATTTATCAAAAATATAAACTTTCAGAAACAGAATATAATGAAGCTATTTTTCTGATTATCAATGGATTGGTTAAAAAAATGTTGATTTCAGATTATATTTCTGCTAATTATGTCGATAGAGTTTTTGCAGAGCCGTTTCAATACACAGGTTTTGAAAATTTAATGGCAGTTTATGGATATGCTATTCAGATTTATTGCGATTTTTCGGGTTATACAGATATTGCGATTGGTGTAGCTTTGCTTTTGGGTTTTCGTTTGCCTATCAATTTTAATTCGCCTTACAAAGCGACGAGTATTACGGATTTTTGGCGCAGGTGGCATATTTCACTCTCTTCTTGGCTTAGAGATTATTTGTATATTCCTTTGGGAGGAAATCGAAAAGGAAAAGCAAGAACCTACATAAATCTATTTTTGACAATGCTTTTGGGTGGACTGTGGCACGGAAATGCTTGGCGTTTTGTCATTTGGGGTGCGCTTCATGGTGCTGCATTAGCTGTTCATAAACTATGGCTTACTTTTGTAGATATTCCAGAATCTTGGCAAAAATCAAGAATTTATAATGTCATAATGCTAACTATTACATTTCATTTTGTCTGTTTTTGTTGGATGTATTTTCGTGCTGCCGATGTTGCGACAGTCAATTTAATGTTAGAACAGATTTTTTATAAATTTGAATTTGCAGGAATTTTCGAAAGGATTGCAGCATATAAGACTATTTATGCCGTCTTGCTTTTAGGTTTTGTAATCCACCAGTTGCCAGAAGATATAAAAGCAGCGACAAGAATCGCCTTTGCAGAGCTTCCAGACATCATAAAAGCAATTATTATTGTTGCTATTTTGTTGGTTTTGTTCCAATTCAAAACAGCAGGGATTCAGCCGTTTATTTATTTTCAGTTTTAAAAAATTGGAATTAGAATTACAGAACACGGATTTAACTGATATGATTTTTTTAGGATAGAATTAAGTATATTTGTAAAGGAACAATTAATAAAATAAATTTATACAATTATGGAAGCAATAGAAGTATATGGGCAAATAAATGAAGAGGGAGGGTTAGTTTTGAGTTCTCCTTTATCACTCCGAAATAAAAGGGTACGAATCATTCTTTTAGTAGAAAATGAATTAGATTTAGAAAAGGAATTAATAGAAGGTTATAAAGCTACTTATAATGAAGATTTAGAAATAAGTAATGATTTTGAAAAGGCTGATTTTGAAAAGGTAATTTATTAAAAAATAAAAAATATTCAATCTGTATTTCAATCCTATCAATCCTACAACTGCAAGTCAGCGTAGCTAAATCCTTCACGAATCAAACATAAATTTACTTTTTATTAAAAGCCTTCAAAATTAAAGTTGCTTTGTCGTCTTCTCCGTTGGGAATATCTACTCCCACATTCAAATTGCGTGTCATCTACAACCCTGAAGGCGAAGTATATGTAAAAATGAGTTGGTTTGTTTTTGTGTTGTGTTTGACTGTTTTTAATTTATTTCTCCAAGCCGACCACGTATGCAAATAACCTCCTTGCCATATTCCATCTAAAGAAATAAGTACGATAGAAGCACTTTTTTCTTCTTTTTTTTGTGTAGAAGAAGGCAATACCAAAGAAATAAGTTTTAAGACAACCATAAACCCCATCATAAAACCGACCGTAGTCCACATATCTTCCTCAAAACCAGAGGCAATCAACAAAACCACACAAATAATAATAGTGATGATAAAAATAAGATTGAACATGGCACTATTCATAGATTTTCGTTCTTGTAGTCGTTCTTTGACTTGTTTTTCATAACTTTCTTTGTCATAAATAAAATAGGCTAGTAGATTTTTTCCATTGAGCATATTTTCTAAAATAGAAGCTCTTTTTCTAAAATGAAAAAATACCCACACCGAAGTAATACCAATCAATAAACCTATCATAATAAGCGCACCACCTCCGTCCATAGGCGAAATATCAAATAAAGAAGGCGAAAAAACCATCAACGCTCCAAGAAAGATAAAAAATATAGCTCTATTGGTATAACTCTTTTGAGGGTTTTTGATGTTTTGATTGATATAATGTAGCGCATCAGAAGAAGTTATCGAAGTATTTTGATGAGAAGTAGGTGTCGTTTTTATAGTTTCTACTTGTGATTTTTCGATTTTCCTTTTATTGCCATTTATTTTTTCATTTATTTGGGTATTTGGTTGAATGGGTGACGGAATTTCTATTTCATGTTTTTTCTTAGCCTCTTTGTCCTTGTTATTGTCTTCAAAATTAGAAGGCGAAGGAATGTCTATATCTTCCAAAGAAGATTTTTTGGAAAATTGATTTAAAACATCTAGTAAAGATTCTCCACAATGCCCACAAAAAGGAGCATTGGCCATATTTTTCTTTCCACAAAAAGGACAAATGGTTTGTTCCATGATTGATATTTTTAGTTTTTTATACTGAATAACTTGAACTTGGAATTTTTATGTGTCGGTCTGCCCTAACGGGACTGACCTGTATAAAGCTAGGTCAGTCCCGTTAGGGCAGACCGAAAAAGTAATCTATTTTAAAATAAATAAAAATCCATCTCTAATCCCAACGTTTACTTAGAATAGTAATTTACCCTAATTTGGTATATTCATCAGCCAAAGAGCTAGAGAAATTATCCATAACTTGTTCAGGGTTTCCACCTTTGAAACCAGCTTTGTTCATTTCCTGCGTAAATTCAAATGATTTTTGAGAATCAAATTGTACATCGGTAGGATATTTTTTGACAATGTCCATACCTGCTTGTGTTTTTGCATCTACTTTAGGCATGTCAATCTTTTGTTTTTCGTATCCTTTTCTGACTTTATCCAATGTATCAACGCCTTTTTGAGCTTGTGCAACGGCTTCTGAATGTTTGACCTTTGTGGTATGTTTGGTTTGTTCGAAATTGGTCATGACTTTCTTTTTATACATTTCTCCTAATCCTTTTGGGTCGTAGAGTTTTCCTTCACCTCTTTCGACAACGTTTATATTTGGTTCTCTAATTTCTACCAAAACATCTCCGTTTGCATTTTTTACTCTATGGTGGTCAGAATAATCCAGAGACGCTTCTTCGTGTCCTGCGTCTGTTGGTGTGATATTTCGTTCTTTTGCCCAATCTGCATCGGAAACATTGGCAGGTTTTCCTGTTTCTTCTCCAAAAATTTCTAATGATTTTTTCTCCCATTTTTTGGTTGGGTATTCATGATAGACTTTTTTTCCACTTGGGTCTTTTACATCTATCAAAACACGATAATCTCTATCTGTATTGATAGACGCATCATCAAAAGTACCATCAGGGCTTCTAAAATCATGAATTACAATATCATCTTCGGTGTATCCGTCCCAACCTTCTTTTTTAAGTTGTTCTAAGATATGTTTTTTGAGTTTTGCGTCATGAGCTTTGAGTATTTTATCTCTCGTTGCATTGAATGCTTTTCTCATGGCAGGGTCAAAGTTTTTTAAGGCTCTCATTTTTTGAGGGTCTTTCATGGCATCTAATACATCGGATTTAGAAATTTCATAATCGCCTGTTTTTGGATTCTTTTTGAAAATATCTCTTGCTTTTCTGAAATCATCAGTCATTTCGACTAAATTTTTCTGCTCGATTTCAGCTTTACATTTTTTGACAAAGAAAGCAACAATTAATTCGTCTTTAATTTCGGCAGCAACAGCTTTTAGGGCATCAACGACCGATTTTTTTTCACAAAATACTTGATAACAAAAATGATAGGCAATATAAGCAGCCCACGCTATCACGACAGCTTTTGTATTACTAGCACCTCCTCGTGTTTTTAGAAGATTTACTATTTTATCTACATCTACCAAACGCCCTTCAGTAGCTTTAAAAAGTGAATGCAACGTAAAAGTTTCTGAAAACCAATCATCTAATTCTTTTCCTTCTAAATGCCATTGCAAAGCACTAATACCATACGATTTGGAAATGGTAACGGCAGGTGCATAAGGCCCAAACAAGGTAGCAGCCACAACATTAAATGCCAAATCTCCAGCCCATTCTACCCATTTAGCTCAATATTCAGCTTTTGTGTACCATTCAGCATCTGCCATGTAGGCTTTTCCTTCTTTTAAAATAAGCTCTACATTTAAGTCATGAATATCGTGGCGTAATTTATATAATCCTTCTTTTCCTAAATGCACACGTTCTTTTTTGACAAGTTGTAGCATTTCGGCAATATACTGGTCAGGAACATGTTTTTTGATGTATTTGATTATTTTTTCATATTCTTCATCGGCTTCATCTTGAGGCGTTAGTTTTTTACCAACAAACATAGGTTCGACCATCCATTCAAAATCTCTTTTAGCTAGTGGCGAATGCGCCTTTAATTTGATTTGTAATGGATAACTTTTGTCATCAATCGGAACAGCTTTTTGTGAAATAATTTGATACAACGCTCTACCTTGTTCGAAAGTATCTAAGTAATTAAAAGACACATCGGCAACTTCTAATATATTTTCTTGTTTTTTATCCTTTTGAATGCCTTTAAACTCAAATTCTAGCTGACGAACAGCCTTTTCATCGGGTATAAGTTCTAATGTTTTTTCATCAAATACCAAAACTGAAATTTTCCATTGACGCATGGCTTTTTCTTCATCGGCAGCAATTTCTAATTCATTATCCCAAACTTGAATCCCCTCTTGTAATAGTGTTACAGATACGTGTCTTTCATTACTTTTTTGACTTTCAGATTGGGCTTGAATGATGAGTTTGTTGTATAATTCGGTTTCTTTTGGAGGAAGGGGCGCAGTAGGCGCAGAAAATTCGATTAAAGCTTGTTTGTTATTTTCTTGTACAATTTTGATTTGTGTAAGCGTTTCGCCTTCGTTGCTATATTTGGCACTAAAATTCCATTTTTCAGAACTATTTGTTTCGACAGCAGCACGAATTACCACAACAGGCGCATCTTTTCCAGTTTCTAAATAAGGATATTGAATTTTATCTCTATCGACATCTAAAATAGCCTCCCCTTGCAATGGAATATCTACAATACGTCTAAAAATTTGCTCTTCTATCTGTGCCA
>DAIUBX010000022.1:0-12658 GCA_036846465.1 Bernardetia sp. | reverse complement strand
TGGAAAACTGATTTTTGGACACAAAAAACTTCTATTTTATACAATGAGAAAGAAATAGGTTTTTTCAAAATGAATATTTGGAAATACAAAAGAGCAAAGGGAATGCTTTTAGATAGAGAATTTGAAATAAAACCAATTAATTTTTGGGGAACAAAAGTAGTTATTATAGATAAAATTGATGAGCAAATAATTGCTACTCTTACTACAAATATGTGGACTGGCAAAACACAACTCTATGTAGAAAAAGACGATGAAACCTTCATTTTCAAGCAAAATATGTGGAGTATGGGAAGTTGGTGGTGGGAAAGACAATACACTCAGTTACAATTAGAAAATAAACAAATTGATACCTCACTACCTAGTGAAAAACTTATTAATAGTTCTATTTCCAATTTTTTGACAGGCAAGGGAGAATTTAATTTTGGAAATACAGGAGAAAGCAATCTCAATGCACTTATTCTAGGAGGAATTTTTATTATGAAAATGCGACAACAAGCTGCTGCTGCAGGTTAAAAAACAAAATTATTTTTTAAATTGAATTATGAACAAAATCAAATTATACAAATCGCCTTTATCTGCCTTGTATTTATTTTTAGGTAGTTTTGTTTTTGTAATAGGTGGTTTTTTTATGGTTATGCAAGAGGGTTCTTTTATCGCTTGGTTTGTACTTCTTTTTTTTGGTTTATGTGCGTTTGTGGGCTTAATTATGCTACTTGATAAAAAACCTCAAATAATTATTAATCAAAAAGGAATAGGATATAAAAAAGCAATTTGGAAAAAATACAATCCTGATGATATAATAGAATGGGAAACTATCAAAAATATTCATTGGGTTTCAGTAGAAGACCAAAAATTCATTTGTTTGAACATTCCAAAACAACCTAAAAAACAAAATCTAGCACAAAAAAGTCTTACCAAACTCAATAAAACCATGGGCTTTGAAGAAGTCAATATTTCTTTGTCTATGATAAAAATAGATGCTAATCAATTAGTTGATTTTCTTAATTCAATGCTAGTTTCTAATACATCTCAACGAGAAGAACTTATCCAAAATTTTACTATCCCTCCTCAAAAAAATTTCTTTTCAAAGTTTAAATTCTAAAAAACTAGAATTCTTTTTGTCTTTTCTTATCTTTGCTTTTTACTTTTACAACAAACCTATAAAGTAAACCTATAAGGTTTTTAAAAACCTTATAGGTTTGATATACACAACAGCTTTTCCGACATGACAGCTAAAGAAGTACGCCAAACCTTTCTCAGTTTTTTTAATGAAAAACAACATTTAATCGTTGATTCTGCACCACTTGTTCCAAAAGGCGATACAACGCTCATGTTTATCAACTCTGGAATGGCTCAGTTTAAAGATTTTTTCTTAGGAAATGGAACTCCTCCTTCCAAACGAATTGCAGATACGCAGAAATGTCTTCGTGTTTCTGGAAAACACAACGATTTGGACGATGTAGGAATTGATACCTACCACCATACATTTTTCGAAATGCTAGGAAACTGGTCGTTTGGCGATTATTTCAAAAAAGAAGCCTTACACTGGGCGTGGGAACTTTTGACAGAAGTCTATAAATTACCAAAAGAGCGTTTGTATGTAACTGTTTTTGAGGGAGATAAAGAAGATAAATTAGATTTAGATACAGAATCTTTCGAAATTTGGAAACAGATTTTGGGAGGAGATGAGCGTATTTTGTACGGAAATAAAAAGGATAATTTTTGGGAAATGGGCGATGTTGGGCCTTGTGGACCTTGTTCAGAGATTCATATCGATTTGCGTACTGATGCAGAACGCCAAGAAATTGATGGAAAAACGCTAGTCAATGCAGACCACCCACAAGTTATCGAAATTTGGAATAATGTTTTTATGGAATTTGAGCGAAAAGCTGACAAATCTCTTGTCAAACTTCCTGCCCAACACGTAGATACAGGAATGGGTTTTGAGCGTTTGGTTCGTGCTATCGAAGGCAAACAATCCAATTATGATACCGACGTTTTTACTCCTCTTATCAAAACGATTGAAGCGATTAGTGGCATTTCGTATGGCGTAAATGAAAAAACGGATATTGCTATTCGTGTAATTGCTGACCATATTCGTGCTATTTCGTTTGTGATTGCAGACGGACAACTTCCATCAAATAACAAACAAGGATATGTAGTTCGTCGTATTTTGCGTCGTGCTGTGCGTTATGGTTATACGTATTTGGATTTCAATTAGTACATATTTTGGCAGAGCAATTTGATGATACGTTCCCAGAATTAGATGCTCAAAAAGATTTTGTTGCTCGTGTTATTAAAGAAGAAGAAAATTCATTTTTACGTACTTTAGAAAATGGAATTAAGCGTTTTGAGGAAGTAAAAAACAGAACTTCAAGCCTTGTTATTCAAGGAAAAGATGTTTTTGAATTGTACGATACATTCGGTTTTCCTGATGATTTGACAGATTTAATGGCAAGAGAAGCAGGAATGTCTATCGATAAAAAAGGTTTTGAAGAGGCGTTGGACGAGCAAAGAAAACGCTCACAACAAGATGCAGCGTCTGAAAAATCGGATTGGCACGAAATCCAAAAAGATGAAAGTGTTCGTGTTGATTTTCTAGGTTATGACACACTTCAATCAAAGGCAAAAATTGTTCGTTGGAGAGAAATTAATCAAAAAGGAAAAACTCTGTATCAAATCGTACTTGACCAAACGCCTTTTTATGCTGAAAGTGGTGGACAGGTTGGAGATAGAGGATATATTCAAAATATTGATGCAGGAAGTAGCAATAAAGATGAAAAAATTAGCATCATTGACACACAAAAAGAAAATGATTTAATTGTTCATATCACAAACAAATTACCTTCTGATTTTAAGGCAAATTATAAAGCCATCGTAACTGAAAATTTACGTCGTTCTACTGAAAATAATCACTCTGCAACGCACCTTTTACATGCAGCTTTACGCTCTGTTTTGGGAACGCACGTTCAGCAGCGAGGTTCATTGGTTTCAGAAGATATTTTACGTTTTGATTTTTCTCATTTTGCTAAAATGACTGATGAAGAAATTGAAAAAGTAGAAACTATCGTAAATCAAAAAATTAGACAAAATATTGAGCTACAAGAAATGCGAAACACTCCAATAGAAGAAGCCAAACAAATGGGTGCAATGGCTCTTTTTGGAGAAAAATATGGCGATTCGGTTCGTGTAGTTTTGTTTGATAAAGATTATTCGGTTGAACTTTGTGGAGGAACGCACGTTTCTGCAACAGGAAAAATTGGTTTCTTTAAGATTATTGCTGAAAGTTCGGTGGCAGCAGGTGTTCGTCGTTTGGAAGCTCTGACAGGAGAAAAAGCCTATAATTGGATTCAAGAACAAAATAAACTTGTCAAAGAAATTCGTTCTTTAGTAAAAGGAAACAAAAATCTAAAAGACGATGTAAATTCTTTAGTAGAACAAAATGCAGTTCTTTTAAAACAGATTCAAGAGTTTCAAGAAAAAGAAGCTAGAAATATCAAAAAGCATCTTTTGACAGAGATAAAAAATGAAAATGGAATACATATTTTGATTCAAAAAATTTCTATTCCGTCGGCTGATGCACTCAAAAATCTTAGTTTCGAACTCAAAAACGAAGTAGATAATCTTTTTGCTGTTTTGGCTGCTGATATTGAGGGCAAACCACAAATCGCTGTTACTATTTCACAAAATTTAGTAGATGAAAGAGGATTGAATGCTGGAAAAATTGTAAAAGATTTAGCCAAAAATATCAAAGGTGGAGGAGGTGGACAACCTTTCTTTGCTACGGCAGGAGGAAGTGATTTGTCTGGATTAGAGAAAGTAATCGAAGAGGCGTTTGAGATTTTGTATAAATAACTAAAACCTCGTTGACGGCAACGCCTCAACGACGGTTATATTAGGAAGCAACATTTTTAGTCTAACTAGAAATGTTGCTTTTTTTATTTGAATCCAATTTTATAAACTTTGACAGTCCTTTCATAAGGCTGTCAATAGTTTTTTCGTGCTACAAACTATTGTCAGAGTTGTTTCGGATTACCGAAAAACTACTGACAAAGTTATTTCTCTTATTTTTAACTGAAAATATTTAAATATATTGGAGACTATTTTTGATTCTAAGTTCACTTAATTAATTATTAAAACACAATGGTAAAGCTATTCAACTCTTTGGAAGAAGCTACAAATAACGTTGCGTTGGGAGCATCTATACTTTTGAGAGCTGCTGATGCAAATGGAGAAGAAGAAAAAATCTGTCTTTCTCATACAAAAGAAGGTTTTTTTGCTGTCCAAAATACCTGCACTCATGCAGGTGCAGATTTGTATAAAGGTTTTATAAATGAGCAGAATGAAGTGGTTTGCCCTCTTCATGGCTATTGTTTTAATCTCAAAACGGGACATTCTGCTCGTGGAAATGCCTCTTCCTTGAAAACGTATCGTTTAGAATGGAAAGTAGATAAAAATACAAATCAAGAGGCTTTATTTATTGATATATAATGTCTCTATGCTTTCTTACATTTTGAAATAATCATAAAAAAAACCTGCTATATTTATTCATATAGACAGGTTTAAAAATTGTATTTTAATTATATGACTAGTTAGTTTCAGTTTCTTGAGTCTCTAACTTATAAAAACTAATGGTGGTATATTTATTACTTATTTCTTGAGGCTGTTCATCATTTTTAAAATTATGACAAATCGTAATTTGATTATTATCTTGAATTCTAAAAACGCCTTTAATTTCCTTATCCCTATTATAAAAAATCAATCTATAAGGACTTTGTGAAGCATCAATTTCATAATAAAGTTGTGTATGCTCTCTACCCGAAGTAGAGGGTATATTTGAAAATGCAGATGTATTCATAACTACAGTTTTGTTTTCTTTAAAATTTATATACGCTTTTCTTCCTCCATAAAAACCTTCCCATTTTCCAATTAATGCACTTCTAAGTATTTCATTTGGAGATTTTACTTTGTTAGATTCAGCATTTACTTTCTCTTCATAGATTACAGTAACAGTTGCATTAGGATGTTCGGCATCCCACTTGTGCCATGCTAAATCTGTCTCTTCAGCTAGTTTTTTTTCTTCTTCAGTTAGCTCAGTCGTTCCGACATTCCAATCCAACTCTTCAGTATTTGATTCATTTACTTGTATAGCAGTTTGTGCTTTTGTAAAATTCATTTGAAAGAAAGAAAATAAAATGAATGCAATAAATAGAAAAGATATTTCTAATTTTATTTTTTTATTTGTAGGTTTCATAAGAGTATTGTTTTAGCTTAAAATAGTGGTTTTAATTAGGATACTATGCCAGTATAATACCAATTTTATTAGTTTAAAAAATAAAAGCCAATTATTTGTATTATTTAAAGATTAGTCATGTACCTCTACTAACGATAAAACAAGAAAATAGGTTATCTTTTTCTACAAAAGCCTTATAGAATAACTTTAAATTATACAATTTTACTCTTCCTCCACAAGCTAGATATTTTAATCTTTACCAACTCTTAAAAAAACAGGTAAACTTATCATACATCTTATGGAATTAGTCTAATTCATATTTTGTAGTCTTATTATTTGCAGTATTTTGGTTTATTGATTATATTACACTAAGTTATGGGTTTTGATTTACCCACAGAAATATTGAATAACTTCTATAAGATAGATACATTAGAACAAATTTAAACAGGAATTAGCTTTGAATACGCCTACTATACTCAAAAAAACAGGGAATTTTACCAACCCCAAAACGTGTCCAAACTGCCAACATACTAATTATGTGTGGGACGAAGAGGTGCGTTATATGTATTGTTACAACTGTGGAGTAGCTTCAGATTTGGTTTTTAATCGTACTCTTAATGAAAGTCTAAATACAGAAGAATTCCCCTATTACAGCTTTCTTAGAGTGGGTCAAATTCTTCATTTAGAAGAAAAAGAGTTTATCATTACGGCACGTCTGCGCTATCGTTCGGCTCACAAGGAGTATTATACAAGCGATGAAGGCTCAGGATATAGCAATGAAATTTGGTATTTTGATACGTATATTTTACAAAATACACAAGAAGGAAAAGACGAACGCTATTATTTAAGTGAAGACAAAGAAGGCTATTCGTTAGGAATGCCTGTCACTGTGGACAAAACAGACGCAGACCCTACTAATTTAGAGCTTTTTACTAACTTTTATGAAGGAAGAGCTGATTACAGAGTAATTGAATATGGTTCTTTCTCTTTAGAATTTTTTGAAGGGGAAACTGAGAAAGAAGACCCTTATGCAGTTGGTACTCAAACCCATTTTGCGACGTATCAAGAAGGAATGTGGAGTTATACCGTTGAGCAAGGCGATGGTTGGAAAGAATTTTCAGCCGAAAAGAAAATTTCTAAAGAAGAATTATATAAAGCACTTGAAGGAAATCCTTTTATAGCTACTTATCAAGAAAGAGATAATGGTTTTTCTATGATTAGAAAAACAATTAGTGCAGCAGCCGTAGTCGCTTTTTTAGTCTTTTTAGTTTCTCTTTTTTCTGATGGTACGCCTATTTCTACTACGAAAGTTGATACAGAAGATATAGACAAAACAGAGGGCTATCTATCAAAACCTATAAAAATAGGTGATACAGGTACAAATTATAATATTGAATGGAGTGTAAACTTTAAAAGCACTCAAAATCAAGGTATGTATGTAGTAGTGGAACTTTTGGATAAAGACAAAAATGTAATCAATGCTGTAGAAAGTGATTTTTGGTACGAATCGGGTACGGATTCAGAAGGAAGCTGGACAGAATCTGATGTTTCTGCATCTAAATATTTTAAGTTTGTAGAAGAGGGTGATTATTTTGCTCGTATTTATGCAAAAACAGATTCTACTTATTTCACAGATTCTAATAAATCACAAGCTGTTATTAAGTTTACAGTCAATGAAGGTGCATTACTTAGTAGATATTTCTTGCTGTTAAGTGGTTTTCTAACTATTATAGCTTTAGTTATTAGCTTTGGAAAAACAGGAAAGGCTATTAGAGAAAAATATATTTATACAGGAATAAAAGATGAAGAATAATCAAAATCTATATTCTATATAATTAAAATATTATTTAATTCAATTATAAAAATTATGTCAATACTTACAAAATTTATCGTCTTTGGAGGGTTATTTTTTCTTCTCTTTACTGCTTATGCAGCTTCAAAGAGTAGTTTGGGATTAAGTACAGCACACGATAAAGACCTTATAAAAGATCTCAACGAAAACTGTCCTGAAAATATGCGTGACCAGTGGGGAAATTGTCGTGATAGAACCTATCGAAGCACCTATTATGGCATCTATGTATTTGGTACAGGAAGATATGGAGGAGGGGCAGGAGGAAAGTAATTAAAAACTATTATTCTACCCTAAATTAGCACTTTTACTATATTTTATATCATTATAAGGACAATTTACATTAAAATTGATTAAGAATTGATTAAATTTTATTAACTTAGTATTAACATAAAATAAACCTATTCTTTTTCCCTAAATTGAGTTTATCAGCCGAAAAATCCCAAAGTGATACCCAAATCCCCTTTTAATTATATTTTTTATTGCCCTATATATAAGTCTAATTTATTTATAACGACCCTTACGTTATTTTTAGGCTTGCTTTTCTATGGTCTTTCTTCAACATGGAGTTTTGCGTTAGATCCTAAAAAGCAAATATCTCAGTATATAATAGATCATTGGACAACAAGAAATGGTCTGCCTACCAATACACTCAATAATGTCTATCAATCTAAAGATGGTTTTATTTGGGCAAGTACGTATAGTGGATTAATACGTTTTGATGGTATGGATTTTAAAGTTTTTGATAAAAAAATCTACCTTATCTTATCAATAGTTCTATTTCATCGATTTACCAAACAGAAGATGATTCGCTTTGGATAGGTACACATGGAAGTGGTCTTATTGTTCAAAAAAATCATAAATTTAATTTATATACTTCTGTTACTACAAAGGGTAATTTTCCAGATTACTCAATAGAATCTATTATTGAAACAAAAGATGGTTCTTTATGGCTAGGTACAAGAGGACAGGGAATAATGATTTATAAAGATGGTTTTTTTTACTCCTTTTACTGCTATCTCTGATATCAATTCTATTTCTGTTAACGAGCTTCAATATGGAGAAAGTGGTGCTAATCGTACTGTTTGGATAGGGACAGAGGGAAAAGGTTTGTTTTCTTATCAGAATGAAATTACAGAAAAGTATAATGTAGAAAATGGTCTGTTAGTAAATAATGTAATTACAGGACTTTTAGTAGATAAAACAAATACACTTTGGGTAAGTACAATTAATGGACTTAATCGCATTCGAAATGGTAAATCTGAAGTTATAAAAGAATTAGAAGGCATTGCTATCAATGATATTGTAGAAGATGCAACAGGAAGTATTTGGTTTGGAACAAGTGCAGGTCTTTTTAGAAAAAATCCATTGACAAATCAATATGAAGTTTTGAATACTGATAATGGACTTCCTCATAATAACGTAATGCACATCAGTACAGACAGAGAGGGTAATCTTTGGTTGGCAATGTACAGATCTGGGTTAGTTCGTTTAAAAGATGGAAAGTTTGTAAACTATACCGTACAGCAAGGATTAGCTTCTGCTTCTGTTAGTTCAATTCAAGAAATGGAAAAAGATGTCTATTGGGTGGGTTCTGATGCAGGAATTATTAATACCATAAAAGGGCAGAATGTAGGAATATATTCATTCAAAAAACCACTTTCGACAGACCGTCTGCGTGTTATTTTTAAAGATAGAGAAGGAAATGTATGGATAGCATCGTATGCTGGTTTATTACGAATTTCTTCTGATGGGAGTGAAAAACTTTTTACTACTGCTGATGGTCTTACAGATAATCAAGTACGAGCAGTTACTCAATCTATAAATGGAAGTATTTGGGCAGGAACTCGGGGAGGAGGACTCAATGAGTATTCTATTTCTGACCAAAAATGGATTCCTTTTACAAAAGATGATGGACTAAGTTCTAACTTTATAATGGGAGTCGAACCTACCGAAGATGGTAATTTGATTGTTTCTACCAATGATGCAGGTGTTAGTATCATAAATCTCAAAACTAGAAAAGTAAGTAAAATTTATACCCAAACAGAAGGATTGCCTTCTAATTTGGCTTTTTCAGCTCGTTACGATTCAAAAAAAATACTTTGGATTTGTGCTAATTCTGGATTAGTAGCTATTACACCAAGTAATGTGAATAAAATAAATGTATTCAGTCTCTCTAATGGATTTCCTGTTGATGCAGTTTTTGATATCCGTGAAGATGCTAATTCAGATTTATGGCTTTCTTCTTCACAAGGAGTAATTCGTATAGAGAGAAATTCTGTAACAGAATATCTTGAAGGAAAAAGAACAGAATTAAAGTTAGAACTCTTTGACAGAACTGATGGTATGAAAGAGGAAGAGTGTACAGGAGCAGTACATTTTCAAAAAGATAGTCAAGGTAGAATGTGGTTTCCTACTATTGGAGGACTTTCAATGATTGATCCACAACAAATTTCAAAAAATACACTAGATCCTCCTACTTACATTACCAAAATGTCTGTTGATAGCATTGTCTATCATTTTCCTTCTCTTTCAGAAAATGAAAAAATAATAATTGAAGCAGGTGCAAGACGAGTTCTTTTTCATTTTACAGGATTAAGTTTGGTTTCTCCTTCTGATATGCACTTCAAATACCGTTTGAAAGGATTTGATGAGGATTGGATAGAAGTAATCAATGAAAGAAGTGCACTTTATACAGGACTTGCGCCAAAAGAATATACGTTTGAAGTCATGGCTGCTAATAATGATGGTGTTTGGAGTAAGGAAATAGCAACTGTCAATTTTAGAATAAAACCTCTATTTTATCAAACGGCTTACTTTTGGATAGCTTTGGTTTTTTTATTTTTAGTGCTTGTCTGGTTGGCGTATCAATATCAAATCAGACGTATAAAGAAACAAAATCTCAAATTAGAAGAAACTGTTCAGCAAAGAACAGCAGAAATAAATCAACAAAAAGAAGAAATTGAGTCGCAAAGAGATAGAATTGAAGAACAACGCCAAGCCATTTCAGCATCGTATCAACAAATTCATAAAGTAGGAGAGATTGGACAAAAAATAACAGCCAAACTTGAAACTGATATGCTTGTTCAAACTATTTATCAAAATATTCTAGCTATTATGCCAGCAGAGGGTTTTGGAATAGGAATGTATAAGGAGGACGAAAATAAAATTGAGTTTAGAAACTTTATAGAACATGGAGAATTATTACCTCCTCATACAGATTCTCTATCTCAAGTCAATCGTTTTTCAGTACAGAGTTTTATCAAGAAAAAATCAATACTGATAAATGATACAGAAGAATATTTTGCTCAGAATACACAATTAAAATATGTAGATACAGGGCAAATGCCTCAATCTTTGATTTATGTTCCTTTAGTTATAGATGAAAAAACAGTTGGAGTTTTGACAGTACAGGCGTTCAAAAAAAATGCTTATACAAAAGAAGATATAGTAATCTTGGAGGCTCTAGCAGCTTATATTTCTATTGCCCAAAGTAATGCTAAATCATATGAAATTATTCAAGAAAAAAACAGACATATTACGGATTCTATTCGTTATGCTCTTACGATTCAACAAGCAGTTTTGCCTACGCCTGAGGCAATGAACAGGCTTTTCAATGAATATTTTGTAGTCTTCAAACCTAAAGACATTGTGAGTGGCGATTTTTATTGGACAGTAAATTATAAAGGAAAAACATTTGTAGCGATTGTAGATTGTACAGGACACGGTGTTCCGGGTGGATTTATGTCTATGATAGGAAATGCACTACTAAATGAAATTGTTACTATTGAAAGGATTTTTTCTCCTGCTGCAATTTTAGAAAAATTACATCAAGATGTTCGTGCAGCTCTTCAACAAGAAAAAGCCAAAAATGATGACGGAATGGATATTTCTATTTTCTGTTTGGATAAAACTAGTGAAGGAAGTAGAGTAACTTTTTCAGGTGCAAAACAATCTATGTATTATGTCGAAAATCATCAAATTCATAAATTAAAAGGCAATAGAATGTCTATTGGAGGACGCAGAAGTAGGAAAAGAACAGAAAGCTTCCAAGAAAAAACAGTTGTTTTACAAAGTAACACAATGATTTATATGATGACTGATGGTTTTGCTGACCAATCTGATTTACAAGGACAAAAATCAAGATAATAGAAGAGTTCTCTAAAATAGCAGACCTTCCAACAGACAAGCAAAAACAGGAATTAGAAATTTTATTAGAACAACACCAACGTAGTGCGTCACAGCGTGATGATATTACACTTCTTGGAATTCGATTGTAATAGAATTAGCGAAAATTTGTGTAATTACTATGATGTAGAACAAGGAATAATTACGATTTTAAACGTCATAATTAATTGATAATCAATAATTTAAAATCGTAATTTTTAATTAGCTTTGTTGCTTTAAAAGGTTGTAATTATTCCTTATCAAACTAACTTTTGTTTTCTCTTCTTCATTCTCTTATTCATATAATTAAAAACAGGATAAGAAAGAACTGAAACTAAGATTATGGCTGCACCAATATAGAAATTAGAATCCATTTTTTCGTGTTCATTGAAGAAAATAGCTGCCAAAATTATTCCATAAACAGGTTCTAAATTGATTGTTAGATTTGTCATAAAAACTGATAATCTTCGCAAAAGTTCCACGCCTACCGAATACGCATAAACTGTACAAACAACAGCCAAAACAAAAAGTAAAATAGCATCTGTATTGAGATGAATCAAATTGACAAAATCTAAAAATAAAGTACCATTAAAATACATATCATTTTTTAAGACCATATCAATTCCTTGTCCGTTTGTGAAATAGGCAGAATAAAAAGGCAAGAACACTACAATTCCAAGGGCTGCACCAATCATTTCTAAAACCGTAATTGTATAAGGCTCTGCAACGTGTGTAAATTTTCCATTAATAGTAGAAAAAAGAGCAGCCAAAACAGCCGAAATAATTCCTAAAATAAGTCCCAAAACCATATCACTCGCCAAATCTGTTCTCAAAATCACATACAGACCCAAAATAATCAAAAGTCCTAAACCTACTTCATAGAGTTTTATACTACGTTTATTAAAGATAGGTTCGATAAAAGCCGTCCAAAGTGAAGCCGTAGAAAGTCCGACCAAACAAATAGAAACATTTGCTACTTTTGCTGCAGCAAAAAAAGTAATCCAATGCGCTCCTACAATTACACCTGTCAAAAGAAGTTGTAAAATAAGTCTTCTAGGTAATTTCCATTCTTTACGCTTGACCATAAAAGCCAAAACAAAAGCTGCAATAAGTGTTCTATACAAAACCGTTTCAACGGCTGGAATAGTAAGCCATTTTCCCAAAATTGCTGTAAAACCCCAAATAATCACAATAAAATGAAGTTTGAGATAATCCAAAACCGAAGCAGAAGAAGGTAGAGAATCTAATTTGGTCATAAGAAAAAATAATAAAAGGGTAGTAAAATAATAACGCTGCAAATTTCTACAATCTTTTTTGAAAACAGATACATTTAAGAAAGTTAATTATTTAAAAATAAGTACACTGTTTCAAAAGTTTTTCAATGTTTTTTAATCGTTTTGCGTGTGTTC
>DAIUBX010000021.1:0-12844 GCA_036846465.1 Bernardetia sp. | reverse complement strand
TGTACTAGTCTGTTTCGAAAAAATCAACTGAATTCTTCTGCCATTGTCCCCACCGACGACATGAGTTTGCATCATTATTTAATGAATAAATCTAATTTTTGCAATCTATCAGTAATAATTGAGTTGTTATTTTGTAAAAAATAAAACCATTAAATAAGGCAATAAAGCGTAGTAATGTCATTTTATCATTTTTTAAAGAATTATTTTTAGAAAAAAATAAATTTGCAACAACAACTATTTTTTATTTCCGTATAACAAAAGGTAATAGTAAAATTATCACATACTTTTTGTCTAAAAAGTAAAAATTACTACTACCACTAACTAACTACTTTATTTTAAACAATTTATGACCCAATGAAAAACTATAGTTTTTTTCAACAAAAAGAAAATTTAACGATTGGGGCTTTAACATTACTAATTGTAATGAGTTTTGTGATGATGCGTTTGCAATACAATAAAACTGTACAAAACTCAGAATTTTCGAATGCTACGACAAGCAAAGCTAAAGGAACTGCTCCAAATCAAACAGAAATACCTCATTTTTTACCTGCATTGTAATTGAACACTCAAATAATCCGAATAAAATTTTATTTTACTGAAAAAAATACCGTCCTTTAAACCACCAATTAGACTATTCTAGCTGGTGGTTTTTTGTTTTAGCTAATCCTTACGCAGACTAAAGTCTGCGCTACATTCTTGCACTCTAAAGAGTACGCTACATTTTATGAAAATAGCTTATTTATCTACTTTTTTTCCTTTTCGTGGTGGAATTGCACAATTTAATGCACTGTTGTATCGCAATTTTGAAAAACTGAATATTCCAGTTTCTGCCTATAATTTTACTACACAATATCCTGAATTTTTATTCCCCGGTCAGACTCAATATTCTACTTCAGAAGACAATGCAGATGCTATTCCTTCGCAGCGAATAATTAGTAGCATTAATCCTATTTCGTATCTACAAACGGCTTCCAAAATCTCAAAAGAAAAACCTAATCTGCTTTTGATGCGTTATTGGTTGCCTTTTTTTGCACCTGCTTTGGGAACAGTTGCCAAGCAATTAAAGAAAAACGGTACAAAATCGATTGTCATTGTAGATAATATGATTCCTCACGAAAAGCGTTTCTTTGATGAAGCCTTTACAAAATATTTTCTCAATAATACAGATGCGTATATTGTGATGAGCAAATCAGTAGAAAAAGAACTTTTAGAACGCAAACCAGATGCAAAATATTTTTTCCACCCACACCCAATTTATGAGCATTTTGGACAAAAAATAGAACGGAAAGAAGCATTACAAAAATTAGGGCTTTCAACTATTGAAGGAATTGAGAATAAAAAAATCTTGCTTTATTTTGGTTTTGTCAGAAAATACAAAGGTTTGGATTTGCTTTTAGAAGCATTTGCCACTCTAGATGAAAGTTATTTTTTGATTATTGCAGGAGAATCTTATTTGTCAGATAATGAAAATAAAGAATTACAAAGTCTTTTATACAATCACCCAAAAAAACAGAATATCGATACTCGTCTGCGCTATGTTTCCGACCAAGAAGTAAACTTGCTTTTTTCGGCTGCTGATGCCAATGTTTTGCCATACAGACATGCAACACAAAGTGGAGTTTCTGCGATTGCTTTTCATTTTGAAGTGCCTTCTGTTGTTACTGACGTGGGAGGACTTCGTGATTTGATAGAGCCTTACAATGCAGGAACGATAGCTGAAAGTGCGACACCAAAAGCTATTCAAAATGCCATAGAAGAGCTTTTTGAGAATAAAAAAAATGTCGATTACGGTGAAAATCTAAGAGATTTTAAAGAAAAATACTCGTGGGAAAATTTGGCAAAGAAAATTTTGGCGTTTTATGAGGAAATTGAATAGCTTTTTCTATTCGACAAAAACTAGTATTTCCTCTATCAACAAAGTGCCAATGGCTAACTATTTGACTTTAATTGTGTTACAATAACAAATCCTATTCTATAAATAATTTAATAAAAAACTTCAAGATAAAGCTATAAACTACTCCCCAAAAGTCGTTTATAACTTTTCATTTTTCTATTCTATTTACCTTAGCGATACGGATATGAACTTAAATAATAATACAAATAAAACGACACAAAATACAGAAAAGTCTTCTAGTTTGAAACCTATTTTTCCTCCGACCAAACGTCTACCAGAAGAACAACCTTTAGCACAAAGTCTGCATAAAAATATCATAGATACGCCTACACATTTTGAAACCGATTATATTTCAATGAAATGGATTCCAGAAAAACGTCGTATTGATGTAATTTGGAAACAGTTTGTGAGTGAGGATAAAGTTCGTGAAGTACTTTTGAAAGAAGTAGCTATGATTCGTCATACAAAAGTAAAATGTCTGTTTTTAGATGCTCAGAAATTTAAGGGAACAAATCCAAATATTCCACGTTGGGCAAATGAAGTGTGGTCGCAAATGGTTCATGATGCAGGTTTAAAACATTTTGCTACGGTTGTTTCTGATAAAGATATTTTTGCTGTTTTTTCTCTAAAATATGGAATGGGCGAAAAGCTCACTTCACTTGTTAATTGTGCTGTTTTCAAAACAGTAGAAGAAGGTGAGGTTTGGTTAAGACAATATACACACCCAGAAAGTCCTGTTTATACTGATGACGAATTGGAAGAAGTGATGGAACAACATGAAAACGCTGCTCAACCGAAAACAAAAGTTGAACCTGTTATCATAACTTATCCAAATGATGAGATTAAAGAAAAAGAGGTTACGACAAAAGAAAATGAAAGTATAGAACCAATTATAAAACCTATTTTTAAAATTGATATAGAAAATGAAGTAATAACAGAAAATGAAGAAGAAAATAATTTTGAAGAGCTAGAAGAAGAAAACAGACTTTCTCAAATTCAAGTCTTTTCAAACTTTGAAGATTTAGAAAATCATATTCAAAGTATAGAATCTAAATATGAAATAAATAAGGAGTCAGATAAGCTTGAAAATTAAAAATTATTTTCTCAAAAAAATAAGTAGCTCAATTTTTGTTTAATCTATCACTACATTGCACATTTCTAATTTTTTGCAATGCAATTTTTTATTTTTTATACTTTAATTTTATATTTATGAAGTTTTATTATTTGTTTTTATTATTATCTATTTCTCTTTTTTCTTGTGATAAAGAGAATAAAAATGGTAATGCCAAACTAGAGGTTCGCCTTGTAGATGCACCTGCTGATTAAGACGCTGTTTATATTGATGTACAAGAAGTCAGAATTCATACTTCTGAAACGGCTGCTGAAGAAGATCAAGGCTGGACAACGCTTTCTACAAATGCAGGAATTTATAATCTTTTAGAACTCACTAACGGAATTGATGCTCTTTTAGCAACTGAAGAACTTCCTGCTGGTAAAATATCTCAAATTCGTTTGATTTTGGGAGAAAATAATACGCTTGTAGAAAATGGAGAAACACACGACCTTACAACACCTAGCGCACAACAATCAGGCTTAAAATTAAAAATCAATGCAACTTTAGAGGCTGATTTGAAATATGTAATTATGCTAGATTTTGATGCTGCTCGTTCTATTGTGAAAGCAGGTAATTCTGGTAATTATAACTTAAAGCCCGTTATTCGTACTTTTGTAGAAAGTGATGGAGGTTTTGTTAAAGGTTGTACTTCACCATCTTCTATTCAATCTTTGGTAACAGTTTCTCAAAATGGCGTAGTTGTGGCAAGTGCTTATACAAATGACGGTTGTTTTTTAATCAAAGGACTTCCAGCAGGAATGTATCAAGTAACGGTAACACCTCCCTTGACATATTCTCCTGTTACAATTTCTGATGTAGTGGTAAGTAATGGAGCAGTAAATACATTAACAACAATTACAATTCAGTAGATAGTTGTAGTAAAAACATATAAAAAAACTCATTTTACAGCAATGCAAAATGAGTTTTTTTGTGTTTCATAGATTTTAACGTGAACTCGGAGTTATATTCATTTTCATTGATTGTTAGTTAGTATTGTGTGCTTTTTCGTGTGGCTGTCTGTTCTAACGGGACTGACCAGCTTTATGAGGTCAGTCTTGTAGGGCAACCGAATCTATTTAAACACATAAAAAGACTATTTCTAATACCGAGTTCACGTTATTTAAATCTAATCAAAATTTCTAGTATTAGAAATTCTAGTTACTAACGATTTTTCTAAAAACCTTCTACTGTAATCTCAGCAAAGATAATTCCTGTTTCATTTTCACTAGTATCTTTGAATTTTGCATATACTCTTTTGTATCCTTGCCCACCTGTCAGAACCCATTCTATTTTTTCATTGTATTCTTGCCAATATGCTCCGTCGTCAAATTTAGCAGAGTTTGAAACCATTATATAATTTGCCTGACGAGCATTGAAAAGCAGTGTTACTTGATTGTCTTTGACACGAGTTTGCCCTCCTTCAATTCTGATAATACCTGGTTGTGGTGGTTCGGTATCCAATAAAATTTGAGAACTAGCTACAAACGATTGATTCCCCGCTTCATCTTTAAACTTTATATAGACTGTTTTATAACCATCTGCGCCTGATAGTGTCCAGTCAGAAGATGTTTTGTATTCTTCCCAACGAGCAGGAGGTGGAAATCCTCTCATATTACTAATCATCATCTGTGATGCTTCTTCCGACATTATAGACAATTTTACTTGGTGTTTGTTGGTATAAGGTTCACTACTATTGATAATTATTTCTTCACCAAATGGTGCCTGTCTGTCTAAAATAATACTTGCGCTAATTGGCTTAGTTTGATTCCCTGCTTTATCTCCAAATTGTACCCAAACCTTGTTTTCTCCATCTTCACTTGGAAGAATATAATTTGTAATAATAGGCTTAAAAGGTTGCCAAGAAGCACTATCCATAGCTTCATTTTTACCAATACGCATTTCATACGCTCCTTTTGCACGAAGTTGAAGGGTTACATATTTATTGATATTGGTCGTGTATTTTGCATTTTTATTAATGATAATTTCACCTTCTGTTGGTGCTGTACGGTCAAGACCAATTCTATCATAAGCAATTTCAGAAATATTACCCACTCCATCTCTATAGCGAACAAATACAAATTTAATTCCGTCTTCTCCTACCAAAGTAAATTGTTTTGACGTGTTATAAGATTCCCATTTTGCTTCTGGAAAATCAATACGATTAGACACCATCATGTGAGTTGCACCTTGTGCATTTAGGGCAAGTTCTACAGTTTGTATGTTCGTTCCATTATCTCCTCCATTAATTTTGACTTCTCCGACAATAGGAGGTGTACGGTCAAGGATAATTTTTTGAGAAACTACTTCTGAGATATTTCCAGCTTCATCTTTAAAACGAGCAAATACTTCTTTCATTCCATCATCACCTGGTAGAGTAAATGGAATATTTTTTCCTGCTTGATAATTAATCCAACGGCTGCCAGTAAAGGCTGCATCCATACCGAGTTGCATCATAACTGCCCCATCGGCTTTTGCTTGTAAGAGGACTACTTTATTCGGATTATTAGTGACGCTGTCTCCTTTATTGATTTGTATTTGTGGATCTTGAGGAGCGACTCTATCTAAAATAATTTCTGTGCTGATAGGAGGTGTTTCATTTCCAGCTTCATCTTTAAATTTTGCATATATAGTTTTTTTTCCGTCCTCTCCTTCCAATTGCCACCCCTTTATCTCTTCTTGATATGTTTGCCATGTTGCACCTGTGAACTGTTCAGATTTGCCTAGCATTACTTCACTAGCACCACGAGCGTATAAATTGACAGCAACAGAAGTACTTTGTACATATTTTGAATTTTTCTCCACTGCAATACGTGTATCAATAGGAGGTGTAAGGTCTAAGGTTACTCTATCAGAAACAGGGTCAGAAACATTTCCAGCTCTATCTCTAAATTTTACATATACTCCTTTCTCACCATCTCCTACGGCAAGTTTCCAGTCTTCTACTTTATTTCTATAAATTTCCCAACGCCCTTCAAAGAAATTCTCTGTATTGCTTACCATCATATAACGAGCATCATCTCCTTCTACTGAAAGTTCAAGATTTACTAGTCCTTCTTTATTGTTAGTCATTCCTTGTTTTCCTTCTTTTGAAACAATTTTGATTTTTCCACCTGTTGGTTTTCCTTGGTCAAGGATAATTTTATCTGATTTTACTTCTGTTTCATTTCCTGCTTCATCTCTAAATTTTACATAAACTGTTTTCTCTCCGTCTGTCGCATCAAATGTCCAACTAGGAAGTAAATAACGATAAGGTTGCCACTCTGCGCCACGTAAATCTGCATCGTTGCTAACCATCATTTCCGAAGCACCAATAGCAGAAAGACGAATATTTACATTATGGCTTTTTGTATAACGATTTCCTCCATTGACTAATATTCTAGGCATTGAAGGAGCTTCTAAGTCTAAAATAATACGTGCAAAGGCAGGTTTGGATTGATTCCCCATTTTATCTCTAAATTTCACAGCGACTACTTGAGTGCCTTGTTCGGCAGGTAATTCAAAATCCATTTCTTTTTCATACGGCACCCAAGTTCCTAAAGATAGAATAGATATATCACTTGCTCCTTCGGCATTGAATTGTAATTTTACGTTACGAGAAGTGGTAAATTTTGCACCCTTATTTATTTCAAACTTACCTTTTGGAGGAGTTTGGTCGACAATTATGGTATCAATAGCAGTTTCGGATATATTTCCTGCATAATCTCTATAACGAGCATATACGTGCTTTACACCTTCTCCACCTGTAAGTGGCCAACCTTGTACTGTTTCTTTGTAGGGATACCAACGAGGAGCATCTTGAAAGTCACTTCTATTACTAATCTGCATTTCATAAGCCTCATCACAATATAATTGCAGATATACTTTTCTATCTCTAGCATTGGTGTATTCTGCTCCTGAATTAATATTTACAGAAGGATTTGTTGGAGGGCTACGATCAAGCTCTACTTGGGCGACTGTAGGGTCTGAAACAAGTGACCCTGAGCCATCTCTAAATTGTACATAGACTGTTTTTATTCCATCTTCACGAGCATCCAAACGCCAATTTTTTTGTCCTTCGAGGGCTTCCCAACGTGCGCCAATAAAACTGGCATTATTACTAACACGCATTTCACTTGCTCCTTTGGCAAAGATTTTTAGAATAACTCGTCCTTCTTTATCATTACTAATTGAAGCTTCGTCATTTACTTTAACAATACCTTGAGGCATCTGTCCATACGAAGAATGACTAATGCCTGTAAGACCAATGAAAACGAAAAGCGAAAGATATAAAATTTTTATGTTATGCATAATATATAATCAAATTATATTTTATTTAATGTTTTTAGTTGTTTATAAAACAAACTGTATGAGCTATTTATTCAAATAGATAGAATTGCAAAAAATAATACAAAAATTAGGTACAATAGGGGAATGAATAATCAATCCAATGTCTAATGAATAAATTAGTAAAATCTATATGAAAACAAAATGAATCATTTTTGTTTGGTTAATTCACTTTTTTCTACTTAACGATTCTATTGAATAGCATATTGAATAGTATCTTAAAAATACAGAAAAAAATAAAGAAAGACCACAGAATAAGGAAAGAGACTTCAATAAATTTAAAAACTATAGATTTATCTATTTGCTAAATTAAGTAGATAGCATTCCTTTTTTTTTAGAGCAAAATACGTTTGTGTTTTTATAAAGTAAAGGTAGGATTTTCTTAGGAGTTTTTTGTTTAAAAAGCAATTTTTTGATAAAAAGAGCTTCAATTTAGTCTCAACTTGGTTTTAATTTTATCAATTTGAATGTCCTTTTAAAACATATTTAAGTGTAAATCTTACAATTATTGTTCCCTTTGAATATCATTCGTCGAAATGTTTGAAGGGCTTGTAAAAATATCAAGCAAAAAATAAAGTTCTAAGCAAATAATAATAAATTATTCTCTTAGAACTTTGTATATCAATAATTTAGACGAAATTATTCTACCATGAATACTTTAGGATCAATGCTAGGATTAAACTCTACTTCTTGTACTTCAATTTTGTATGCTCCTTGTGGTGAATTTCCTTCCATTTTATAAGGTACTAAAAGGCTTGTATTTCCTACTTTACGGTAATCTTTTATCATCATTTCGCCTTCTGCTGATACTTCTTTAATCAAAAGTCCTGTTTTTGGGTCAAAATAATGCAAACGTTCTCCGTAGTCTTTGTGTGTAATTTTTACTTCAAAGACAGATTTGTCTTCCACTACTTGCGCACCTACCAACTCAACCGTATAACCATTTGATTTATCGTACTGAGCATAAGGATTGATAAAGGTTTGTTCTTTTATACTGTTGGTTTGTTCTGCTGGAAGCTCTTGTTTATTTCCTTGCATTACTAAATACGCTTTTTTTCCATTATAAATCTGTTTCACTCCCATTTTAGAAACCTCTAATGCTACTTTTTGTTGGTTCTGAATATAGATTTTTTGTTCCATTTGCATTCCTGCAATACTCATGGTTTGGGCTTTTTCCATTGAAGTAACTTCATTCCATTTTTTTCCACCAATTTTATCTAGGTAATTCTGAATTACTTTTTCGGCAGTCATTCCTATCAAAATACGTTGGTCAGCTTGTGCAGCCATTTCTCCAAAAGCATCATAAACCTGTATATTTCCAAAAGGAGCTAGTTTTTCTATGAGAATACTTTGGTCACCTACGGCTACAATGGTTATGTTTTCTGGCTTGATATATTTTTTAGCTGCATTTTGAATATCCTCAACTGTTGTAGCATTTATTTTTTGAATATAATTACTATAAAAACCTGACGGTAAATTGTATTGAGCAATATTGATAGCAAAATTAGCCACCGTTTGAGGGTTTTCTAATGAACGAACAAACGAACCAATTACACTTGCTTTTACCCTTTCTAATTCTTGTTGAGAAACAGGTTCGTCTTTTATGCGTTTTAATTCATATAAAAACTCAACAATGGCACTATCTGTAACTTCATTTCTGACACTTGCTGACATACTAAAAGAAGACGAAAGCTCATCAGGACTCAAAGAAGAATATGCACCATACGTATAGGCTTTGTCTTCACGAAGATTTTGAATAAGTCTTGCACCAAAACCACTATTTCCCAAAACTCCATTCATGAGTCTTGCAGCAACATAATCTTTGCTATCTAATGGGTAATAAACAGGATAAGTAATGTTAATAACTGTCTGAGTAGCTCCAGCACGGTTTGAAATGGCTACTTGTGGTTTTTCTACAGCTTTTGGAGCATCATATTTTGTGGTAGGAACTTCTTTTTTCTCCCATTTAGCAAAATACTTTTCAGCTTGTTGTTTGGCTTCTTCTACTGTAATATCTCCCACAATGGCTAAATAAGCAACATTAGGACGGAAATACGTTTGATGAAAATCTTTTAAATCTTCATTCTTTACAGTATTTAGTGTTGCTTCTGTTTCTACTTCTCCGTAAGGATGATTGTTTCCATAATTTACTTTTGCAACCACATTAGCAGCAATCTCTTCTGGACTAGAAGGCAATGATTGAAGATTAGATAAAGATTCATTACGAACTTTTGTCAATTCCTCATCAGAAAAAGAAGGGTTATAAAGAACATCAGAAAAAATAGAAAGTAAATTATCAGAATGACGTTTTAATGAAGAAGCATAAATTCCTTTTGAATAGGTAATCAAATTTGCTCCCATAAAATCAATTTCTTCGTCTAACTTTTCTTTGGTACGTGTTTCCGTTCCACGACGCAACATAGAACCAAACATATTGAGCATTCCGACACGCTTTCCCTCCATAATTGGGTCATAATCGACAACTAAAGAATACGAAACCTGTGGGATTTTATGATTTTCGACTACAAAAACTTGTAATCCATTATCAAGTGTAAAGGATTGAGATTTTGCAATTTCTACTTTACGAGCCTCTCCTGCTTTTGGGGCTTAGTTTTCCAGTAGAACCAGACGGAACGGGCGTACATTGAGTAAATAAGAATGCCAACAAAAGGGCAATACTTAAAATAATTTTATTTTTCATTTTTTTATATTTATGTCGTTGGTGGGGATAATAACAACGGCTAGTTAGATTTTTTTTAAAACTAAGAGAAATAAAGTGAGAAGTAAGATTTTAGAAGTAAGGAGTCAAGTACTAAATTTCTTAATGATTTCAAATTTATATTTTATATCCCTTACTTTATTTAATCGTTACTTCTTACCTCTGACTTCTTACTTTGTTTTGGGTAAATAATGAAGTGTAACTTTATTTTCATTAACCAAATATTTTTTGGCGGCTGCTTGTATTTCCTCTTTAGTTACCTTCATATAATTTTCTATTTCGGTATTGATAAGATTTGCACTTCCTCCATAGACATGATTATCAGCTAATGTCTCAGCAATTCCTGCAATAGTACTATTTTGTGTATAAAAATCAGCTTCAAATTGATTTTTGAGCTTTTGAAATTCTCTTTCTTCAATCAATTCTTCTTTTACTTTTTCATATTCTTTATTCATTGCTTCTTCTAATTCTAAAGGATTTACTCCCATAGAAGCAATTCCAAAAGCAAGGGCAAGACTAGGATTTTGTTCCAAGTCTAAAGGAAAAGCACCTACAAAAAGAGCTTTTTGTTGTTCATCTTTTACAGATTTTGAAAGTCTTGAGCTTTCTCCACCAGAAAGAAGTGTAAGCAACATTTTTGTAGCATAATAATCATTTTGTCCACGAGCAGGAACTTTAAAGGCTTGAATAACAGCAGGAAGTTGAATGTTATCATATACTGTATCACGTACTTCTGCCGTTTGAGGAGGTTCTATAATTTGAGGTTGAACGACTTTTTTTCCTTGAGGAATGCCACTAAAATATTTTTCTACTAAGGCTGTTGCTGTTTTTGTGTCAATATCTCCAGCGATACTCACTACGGCATTATTAGGGACATAATATTTTTCATAAAAGCTCTTATAATCGTTTTCTTCAGCAGCATCTAAGTGTTCCATCGAACCAATTACAGAAGATTTGTAAGGATGTTTTGTATAAGCTCTTTTCAAAGTTTCTTCTAAAAGAGAGCCATAAGGTTGGTTATCTACACGCTGACGACGTTCTTCTTTTACCACTTGTCTTTGTGTTTCGATGCCTGTGCTATCTACTTTTGCATGAAGCATTCTTTCAGACTCCAACCAAAGAGCTAATTCTAATTGATTAGAAGGCATTACTTCATAATAAAAAGTACGATCTTGACTCGTATTGGCATTATTCATTCCACCCGAGTTTTCGATGTAATCATCAAATTCTCCACGCTTGATGTTTTTTGAGCCTTCAAAAAGTAAATGTTCAAAAAAGTGTGCAAAACCTGTTCGGTTGGGCTCTTCATTTTTCGAACCTACATGATACAAAACTGTAACGGCAACCAAAGGAACAGAATGATCTTCATGCAAAATAACATGTAGCCCATTTTTAAGTGTAAACTCTGTAAATTCAATTTTAGAACCGTCTTTTGTGTCTTTATTAGTATTTGGAATAAAACTTCCAAAAAATAATATAAGCAAGACTAAACTAGATAAAAGTGATTTTTTCATTTATAAAAATATGATTTGTTAAACGATGTGCTATTTATTAGAGGATTATAAGGATAGACAACAACTGTTAAAATTATTATATAGGTAGTATTATTTTGCACAAAATTACACAAATTTTATAGAAGTCTTTTTTTGACAAGAATTCAAGATATTTTACTCTTCCCAATCCAGATAAACAGGAAATTCTTTACTCATCGTTCCTAGTTTTCGTGCAGCTTCGTGACTGATAATTATAACTACATTTTTATTTCGGTCAATATCTTGAATTTTACCAATAATTTTTACAGTTACAGTTCTTCCTGTACTTTCATTATGAATTTGTATTAAAGTTCCTTTTGGCGCAGTTCGGTGCATTCCGACAAGCCTATCACTTTTTAAAATTACATTACAAACGCCTGATTCTGAATGTGCTTTACCTTTTTTAGCTTGTGTAGCCGAAGAATTGTAAGAACTTGCTACAATCAAAACTTCTTCTACTTTTTCTCCTTTTCCTACAATAATTTTTTGTCCTGCTTTTATTTGCCCTGTTGGATTATCATTCCATTTTTTTAAGTCTTCTACACTTACTTTATATTTTTGAGAAATTGAATATAATGTCTCTCCATTAGCAATCAAATGGTATTTATGCTGAGGTTCATTTTTTGCGTCTTGGTCTTTGGCTGCACTATATGCATTAGCAGGAATAGCATACAAATCTTGATGACTATTTGGATAGGGAATAAGTAATTCTTGCCCTGTTTGGATTTGTGTAGAATAAAGTTCATTGAGTTCCTTGAGAGTCTTTACATCCGTTTGAAATTTATCAGCAATGGAATAAAGCGTTTCATTCGGACGAACTTTATACCCTTTGAGTTGAGAAATTCTGTATGTCGTTTGTGCATGTGGAATGTACAAAATTTGCCCAACTTTGAGTGGGTAACGAGCAACGGGATTGAGTGTAATGAGCGTTTCTTTATTCACACCATATTTTCTAGCAATCTTATAAATATCTTCTCCAATCGTAACTTTATGTTTGATATACAAATTATTTCCTTTTCGTTCTAAACCAATGGAGTCTTTTTTGGAAATAAATGAAGAAAAACCATACGATGAAAAATGAATGAGAAAAAGAGTAATAAATAGAATAAGAAACTTCATTTTTAGGAAATGGATTTTAGGGATTGGGAATTAAGAAAATGCAAATACAAGAAATACAATTTTGAACCACAGAGGAAAAAGAGTTTAAGGAGAAATACAAGTCAGCAAATAAATCTAACTTCTAACTTTATTTTATCCTTCTT
>DAIUBX010000020.1:0-12865 GCA_036846465.1 Bernardetia sp. | reverse complement strand
TAATATAAAAATTTCGTGCTGCGTGTCCGTTTTTTATTGTGGCATCAAACCAAGCCTTTTGAATTGTTCCCGTATTGGCTTGAAAACGAGCAATAGGAGAAATCATTTTATTGAGTGACGGAATTTCAATTTCAGTACAAAAACCTCTAATACTTCCTTCAAATGTATCTGTATTAAGTGGCATTTCCATTGTAAGTTCAATTTTACTTTCCTTCATAAAATACATATCTGCTTTGATACTAGCAGGTTTGGATTCTTCAAAATTATGAAAGTTAAGTGCTGTCATGTTTAGGCTATCAAAAGAAAGACTTCCTATTCCGTCTAATCCCTCTGCACGTTCTGAGTAAACAATATTTCCTTCTTTTATTTGAAGTGTATCGATAGCCAAACCAATTTTCCATTGATACGGCATTTTTTTGGCAGCAGGTTCGCCATGTCTGTTTCTATCTTTGAGAATGGAAATATCTGGATTAAAAACTAAAATCTTATCAGCCTTTATAATTTGTCTTTGAAGGGCTTGCCAGTCCAAATTATGAGCTTCTAATTGTTGCGTTTTTAGTTCTAGCTTTTCATCCAAATCTTGTGATAATTGTACATTTTTTACTTTTACAAAATTATTTTCATAATTAATTTCTCCTATTTGAAAATTTGTTCCGTTTCGGTGTACCATGGAGTAATTATCTATAAGTAATTTGGCATCCGAAAAACGCAAAACATCCATATAAGCCGTATCAAAACTGACATCCTTCAACGTTCCATTGAGTGTATCAACAATTTGCACAAAATCTGCCGTTTTATGATTTAATTGTTCAAAAGAAACTTGTATTTTTTGAGAACTAAAGCGAAAAGTAGGAGGTTTGAGCCATTTTGCTTCCCCAATTTCTAAATCTAATTTTTTGAGTTCAATAATTGAATTAAAATTATATTGATATTTTGCAGTCAGATTCTGTATTTCCAAAATCCCAACAGAAAGAGGTGCAACTACAAAATTTGCCACTGTATCAGCAGCACGAGAAACCCCTTGTGTAGAATCAGCAACATATTTTATATCAATAATCGGATTTTGAAGTATAATTCTATCGGCACGCCATTCTCCTTTCGAGATGTATTTCCAAATACTAGCTCCTTTAAAAACTATTTTTTCTACATCAATTTTCGCCTGTGGTTTATTATTTTCTTTTGCTAAAGTACTATCTGTTCTGATTTTGATTTTGTCTAAAGTGAGTTTAGTAGGAAATAACCAAACCCGAACATCACCTATTTCTATTCTATAAGGCGATTCTTTATTTTCATTGATAGAAGTTATAATCCGTTCCTTCAAATAACCATCTAAAGAATCAATAGCCACAAAACCAGCAATTAAAAGAACTAAAAAAACACCTCCTAAGGTAATAAAGAGCCTATTTAAGAAAAAATTTTTCATGGAATAAATAAGAAAGGTATAAAAATGAAGTTTAAAAAATAGTAGCCTTTAATTCAGCAACACAGGGTTTTCTTATAAAAATGAAAAAACACCGTTGTTGGTGTTTTAGCGATAGCGACACCAACAATTATGGATTGAAATAGACCTTCAAAGCACAAAAAACAGCTCTATATTTTTTTATAAGAAAACCCTGTTCAGCAACAATAAGAACACGAAATAAAAGGGAAAGTTTTTTATAAGTGAGCCAATATGATTTTAATTCTACAAAACTCCTTTATTATTGTGCAGCATTTTTATAGAAGTTTACGTCAGATTTAATAGATAGATTTTTTAAGAAATACGATATAAGTCTCTTGTTCTAATTTAGTTCATTTCAGAAAAAAACACTGTCCTAAACCATTTTCCCTAATCATAAAGCCAACGAATTACCATGAAAAAAAATGTATTCTTATTTCTGTTTTATTGCCTCTCTTTTCTGTTTTATACAGAAGTTATGGCACAATCTAACCCTATTCTTTTCACAAACGCCATTTCTAAATCAAATCATATTGTAGAAGGCAAAATTATCAAACAAGAAAGCTTTTGGAATGATGACCAAACCATGATTCTGACCCATAATACATTAGAAGTCTATAAAGTATTCAAAAACACTACAAATTCATCTCAGAACCTTATCACTTTTACTACAATGGGAGGGAAAGTTGGTAAAGATATTATCAATGCAACTTCACATCATTTTCCTATCAATTACGGAAATTCAGGTCTTTTTTTATTCAAAAAAACAGGAAATACATATCAACTTGCAACTGATGGATTTATCTATTATGACGTTTTGAATGAGAAAGCAAGTTCGAAAAATAATTATTTTAGTCACGTAGAAAATGAAATTTATTCAAAATTTTCTACACCTAGAATACTAAAAGATGAATCTTTATTTTTGCCTTCTCCTTCCAATCAACGTACTGATAATATCACAAGTATTGCTCCCACGACCATCACAGCAGGAACACAAAGCATCTTGACTATCAATGGTTCTGGTTTTGGAAGTGAAATAAATAACGAATCAAATATCTTTTTTTCCTACGCTCCTAATGGAGGGCAAAATGATTATCCTGTGTTACAGTTTGGTTTTGGAGGTTTTTTTGGACTTGCAGAAATTGTAGAATGGACAGACACACGTATAAAAGTGAGAGTACCAAGTGTAGCAGGAACAGGAAGGGTAACCGTAACAAGTTCAACTGGAGAGCGTTTTGTGAGTTCTGAAACCTTAACTATTCCTTATTCTGTGGAGGCAACACCATTATATTGGTATAATTTTAATGGAGAAACACCTTATGAACAAGAAGCTACCAAAAACTATCTTTCCAACTATAATGGAGCAGGTGGCTATACACTTTTTGTCGATCCTGAATTTTTTGCAAATACACAACAAATGAGTGCGCTTACATCTGCACTTAATAAGTGGCGTTGTGCAACAGGTTTTAATGTAAAAATTTCGGCAAATCAAGCTCCTATTCCTTTTGGATTTGCTGGAAAAACAACGATTTCTACTTTTGATGGAAATCAGTTTGGAGACCCAAATGCACGTAGTTATGCTTTTTCAAGAGTAGAGATTTGTAACACAGGTACAGAGCTTGTTCCTTTTGTACAAGAGTTTCAGATTTTTGTTAATTCTGCTATAAATTGGAGTTATTCAGGAACACCTACTGCTAGTCAAGTGGATTTTGAAAGTGAAATTCTGAAAGCATTAGCTGTTGGACATCAAATCGGTTATGTCAATAATCCAAATGATATAATGTATCATTTTTTGGAAGAAGGACAACAAAAAAATACCCTTTCTACTACTAACTTGGAAGCAGGTAATTTGATGATGAATTATACCGTAAATGCTAATAATGACTGTGGACTTCCATCTATGCAAAAAGTGGCTACTACTGATTGTACTAATTCTGTTAATCCTCCTTTGGCTCGTTTTGAAGCTGATGCTACTGAATCTTGTCAAGCTCCTTTGCGTGTTCGTTTTGATAATACAAGTAGAAATGCTATTTCGTACCAATGGACTTTCACAGGAGGAACACCAAGTACTTCGACTGAAAAAAATCCGACAGTTACTTATTCTAGTGCAGGGAATTTTGCTGTTACTTTGGTGGCTACAAGTGGTGTAAGTTCTAGTACAGAAACAAAAACTAATTTTATCAAAATAGGAAACGGAATTGATTATTCAGTTGATTTGGGGGCAGATAAAGTTGTTTGTCAAGGTCAAAGTGTTACACTTGATGCTGGTACTATTAATAATGCTACTTACGAATGGAGTACAGGTCAAACTTCCCAAACAATTACGGTACAAAATGCAGGAACGTATTCAGTTACAGTAAAAAGAAATGGTTGTTCTGTATCTGATGAAATTCGTGTTTCTTACAATACGGCTGCAACTGTAGAAGCAGGACAAAACCAAGCTATTTGTAAAGGAGAAAGAGCGCAATTAAGAGCAACTGTAACAGGTGGAACTACCTATCGTTGGACACCAAGTATAGGGCTTTCAAATCCAACTATTTTAAATCCAATCGCTACACCTTCTGAAACGACACTTTACACATTAGAAGTAACAACAAATTCGGATTGTGGAACAGTTAAAGATTCGATTTTGGTAACCATCAAAGACGTTTTAGAAGTTCCTTATTTTCCTGCTGAAGAAGAAATTTATATTTGTGAAAATGACGTATTTTTCATTGATGCCTATCCTGCAAATGCTACAAATCCAACTTTTAGATGGTCTAATAGAAGTACAGAACCTTATTTGGAAGTAACCGAATCTGGTACCTATTGGGTAGAAATAACTGACCCTAATTTCTGTACATTTAGAGATACTGTACAAATAATTGCAACACCAATTTTGAATGTAGAAGTAAGGACAGAAGAAGGACAAAATACTATTTGTATTGGAAATTCTATTCGCTTACGTGCAACAGGTGCAGCATATTACGAATGGGAAGGAAATGGAATTATAAGCGAACCTTTTGTATCAAATCCTTTAGTTTCGCCAAGAGAAACAACGACCTATTTAGTAACTGGTTATGGTGGATTTAATGGACAATGTGAACCACAAACAGATACAATAACTATTTTTGTAAAAGAACTACCTGTTTTACGATTAGACGAAGATATTATGCTTTGTGCCGAAACTTCTTATACCATAGATGCAACAGTTGATAATTCGACGGCAGTTTATACGTGGAATGATGGAAGTAATGAAGCACAAAGAACAGTTACTGAAAACGGAACATACAAAGTTGAAGTAGTTACAGACTGTGGAATCTTGGAAGATAGTATAAAAGTTACTTTCTTCGAACCTTCTACTTTAGCTGATTTTGATTTTGTAGTGGAAGGCGCACAAGCTACCTTTGAAAACAAAACTCAAAGTGAATATGAGCTGGAATATACGTGGAGTTTTGGCGATTCTCTCAACTCTACAAGTCCAGAAGAAAATGCTGTTTTTGTGTATTCAAGAGGAGGAACTTATACAGTTACATTGACTGCAAAAGCAAAAGATTGTGAAGCACAAGTAAGCATTCAAAAAGAAGTAACTATTGAAGATTTTGTAACAGGAATTGAAGACGAAATTAGAGCTAAAAAAGTAAGTCTATATCCAAATCCAAGTACAGAAGGAAACTCTGTCTTGAAATGGCAATCTGACTTAGGCAAAGCAACTTCTTTTGTGATTTATAATACATTAGGACAAAAAGTTACTTCTCAAAAAGTAAATCAAGCCGACAATCAAAATGCTCAATTAAATATCTCTGTTCCTACTCTTCCAAAAGGAATTTATATTATTATGCTTTCTTTTGAAAATTATACCATTCAGAAAAAATGGGTGATTGAGTAAGGAACAATTACGAATTAAAAATTATGAATTACGAATGTAATTTGTTTTTTTAATAGAAATAGATTCTGTACATAGAAAAGCCTTATGTCTAATAATTTAGATATGAGGCTTTTTTGCACCCTACTATTTTTTTAATCCTCGTTGACTATTTTATTTGAGCCTCAGCGACAGTTTACTTTACTCTATTTTACCTCTCCAATCATTCTGAATCTTGTGTTTGTTGTTCTTCCTCTTGTTTGCGTTTCTGTTCTTCTTTGCGCTTTTTTTCACGTTCTTTTTGTTCTTTTTTTACTTTTTCTAGTTCTGCATCTTTTTTGAAAAGCTCACTAAACTCATCATATTCTCTCACAAAAATAAGAGAAGCTCCAGTTTGAATAATCTGTCCATCAATAACACCAGCATAACTATTTTCTCTAAAAATCTGAACTTTATAACGTCCGTCTTCTGTAATCAAATAGGAAATAATTACATCTCCAGCAATGCTACTCAAACCTTGTTGTTGCTGTTGTGATGCTGCACCACCTTCCAAATCTACATTTGTACCGACTTGAAAAGTAAGACGCTCATCTAAAAAGGATTTTTTCAAATTGATTCCTAATTCTGTTTTGCTTTGCGATTCTCCTGTCGAATAATCTTCATACGAATTCAAATCAAAAGAAAGACCGATTCCAGAAAGGTTTTTATCAGCAAGTTTATTTAATTGGTCTGTCAAAAGTCCACTTACAGTATTTCTTGCCGTTGATTCTGCAAAACCCATTTCTCCTTGCGCTCTATCCAATGGATTTTCTGAAATAAATCCTCCCAAAATAAGGAGTGCAAAAACTTGTTTGTTGAGTTCAGATTCTTGTTTGTTGAGAAGTTGCAAACGAGTATTTATTGTTCCTCCCATTGCACCACGCTCTTTTTCAGCAATATCAATGTCAAAATCAATAATTGGATTCATAACTTCTCCATTCATATTCAAAACCACTTCAAAAGGTAGTTTTTGCTTGTATTTATTGAGTTCAGATTGTGAAGAATTGCCTAATTGATTTGCCATAAGTTCATACGAAGCAGCCTCAACGGTATGAATTGCTTTAATATCAGCCTTCATATCCATAATATCGCCATAAAAAGTAATTGAACTGCCTTTTTTAATCGTAAAATCTCGTTTGGCAATAGTAAAGAAATTGAGTTTGTAAATTCCATTTGTAATTTCATAACGTCCTGTCAAAGACATTTTTCCACTAGGGTTTAAATTGAAATTAATGTCTCCTCCTCCTTGTACTTCTAATTGATTGGAAGGGTCAATATCAATTTTCATTTTAGCTAATGGATTTATTTTGATAACAGCTCGTATGTCCATATCGGTTGCATATTCTGTGGTATCACTAGCAGTAGGAGGAACAACAGAAATAAGCGAATCTGTATAAAAATCTCTATCGACAAACTCTACAATTCCTTCTTTATTGACTGTGGCAATATTTTCTTCTGGCAAAATATAAGTCAAATCTGTTCCTTCCAAAACACCTACATTTGCCGTTACGGTCGGACTTGTAGCCGTTCCTTTTATGTCGACATCAAGAGAGGCAAGAGCTTTTCCAAAAAATAGCTGTTCTTCATTTTTATTCGTGCTTTTTTCGGAATCGACAAACAAAAATTTATCACTCTTTACATTCAAATTTAGGTTAAAATCGGTAAAAGTAGGCATATTTATTCTGCCATTCACATAAAGAACGTTCTCTTTTCTATCTTGTAAAGTGAAATTTTTAAATGAAAGTCCTTGATTATCAAAATTAATAGTTTCTTTTTCTAATTCAAGATATGTTCCTGATGCAGTAAGGAAAAATGAAGTTTGATTAAAATCTAAATTTCCTAAAATAGCAGGTTTTGTAGTTGTTCCTTTTATTTTGAGATTTCCTGTAACATTTCCTTTTGTATCTTTTAGATTTCCCATTGCAAAATTTTCTAAAGTAGGAAGGGAAAGTTTTTGAATGTCCAAATTCATATTCAGCGCATCACTTGCATTTTTTGCAGCATTGTAATATCCTGTTAATTCAAAATTATTTTCTCCTGTCATGGTTACTTTTACATCATAGCGATTTAAAGACGTTTTATTTTCTGCATTAACTGACAAATCTCCCAATTTACTATTCAAAATAGTAAGTTCATCAATTTTTACGTCAGCTAAAATCTGCATTTCTGTTTGGAAATTCTGCAAATTTACTTCTCCATTTACTTTTCCTGCTGCTAGTTGTGTAGTATCATTTAGCGATGCCATATCAGCAATAGTGGCGAGTTCGAAATTAGAAAAACGAGCAACTAAATTTTTGTCATTACCTTTATCATTTGGTGTAGTTTCTACGCTAAGAGTTTGATTTTGGTAACTCAATAAAAAATCTTTTATACTCAAATTATCATTTTCAGTATTTCTCAAAATAATTTGATTTCCTTTTTTTGCGCTCCAATTTTTATAATTCAAAATTTGACTGGGCGCAAGAGAAACGATAAATTGTGTCGTATCTGGACGTTCTAAAAAAGTAGTAATTTTGAAACGTTCTTTTCCTTTTTCATCTTTAATATCGATAGTCAAATCAGCTTTGTTATTGGCAATTTTCCCAGAAATAAGAGGATGTTCGAACTGAACAGTTCCATTGGTAGCTTCTGCAACTCCAATTCTATAATTCAATGCCTCCTTATCCGAATCAATGTTGATTGTCAAAGAATCCATCGTAATTCCTGCATAAACAATCAAAGGGAAATGTCCATTTAATTCAAATTTTTTAGCATCACTATTGTATTTTCCATTCAAATAAGCAGGTTCGAATTTTGTTAAATCAGGAATTAAAGCTGTCAGAAGTTCGGATTTATGAATGCGAATATCAAAATCCATTTGCTGACTTGTAATTTCTTTATTTGGGTCAACTGGGTCAATTTCAATATACGTATTGATATGATTTTGAACCGAAGCTATGAATGTTTTTAGGTCTAAATTTCCTTGAATGGTAGCCGAAATAATATCAGAACGAAGCTGAAGGTCTGTTTTATCTTTTTGAGAAATAGAAACAAAAGCAGCCGAATCAATTCTAAAACTACGTCCTTTTGTGGCAATAATTACTTTTTGAAGACCTGCATTTCCTTTCAGATTATCCAAACTTATTCCTGTAATATCAGCATTGAGTTTCAAGCTAAGCGTTAAAGGTTCTTCGTATAAATTGAGAGCCTGTAAATCCACTTTTTTGACATCTAAAGCGACAATAAATTTGGGATTAAGCGTGTCCCAAACTACATTTCCATCAAAATCAAAATTGAGGTTTTTGTCTTTCATGTTTAGCTTTCCATTGTAGGAAAGTCCATCAACTTTTCCATCAATTTTCAAATCTTGATAGACATATTTCTGATATTCAAATTTATTTACATTTCCATCAATGGTAGCTTTCATCGTTTTAGGTTCAAAACTACTGCCATCAAAAGTGAGTTTCAAATCAGCAATGCCTAGCGTTGTATCTTGTAAAATTTTTCCTAGTTGTGCATTTTCTACCAAAGCCGTAATGTTATAAATAGGAACATCATTTTCTGCAATCAGATTTTTCATTGTTCCTTTTGCGCCAATATTTCCAAGTTCGGTATTGAATTTTGTATCGGTTTCAAAATCATTCAAAAATCCTGTAAAGGCAATATTTCCTTCTATTTTTGGAGGAAGGGTAAGATTTGAAGGAATGAGCGTATCGGGAATCCAATTTTTTATATCACTCAAATAAACCAAAAACTGCTTTGTAGCAATGTCTAAATACATTTTATTTGGGTCAGTCGGATTTTTGACTGTTCCACCTAATTGTATTTTAGTCTTGTCAAGATTTGCCAAAACTTCTACAAACATATTGTCCATAGAACCTTTTGCAGAAGCTGTCATAACTATGTTGCGAGGAAAATTATATCCTTTTGGAAGCGTTCCATTAGGAATAATTTTTTGTAAATCTTGTCTTGAAGAAGTCAGTTTACTTATTTTTGCATCAAGATATAAATTATCAATAGTTGGTAATCCTTTTACCTTTCCGTTTACAATCAAATGCGTATTTTGTAAACCTTTTATTTGAAAATCCTTTAAAATGGCATCATTTGCTTTCCCTGTTGCTTGTCCAGAAATTTTGATAGTTTCAGTAGTTTGTCTTGATAAATTGACTTGTTTTGCTAAGTCGGGAACAAAATAAAAAACATCAGCCAAAGCAATTTCTGTTCCGTCCAAATTAATCTCTAAGTCTGCATTTTGCCAATCTTTTGCAAGATTTGCCAGTGAGGCATTGAGTTTTACTTTTTGTTCTATTTTGCTGCGTGAAGTTTGGATATTTAGGTCTGTAATTCCAACACTATTCGAATCTAAACGAATTTTTCCATCAACATCTGTAAGGTAAAAATCGTCTTGATAATCCGTTGCTTGAATGGTTTTTATATCGGCTGCAATGAGCGTAGGATAAAATTTAAAGTTTTCGGCTTCTAAAGCAATTCCTTTAAAATGAATGTGATTTGGGTCAAAACCAAATTCTGTTTTTTGCGTATTTTCCTTATTTAATTCATTTAGAAAAATCAATTCACTATCAGCCAGTAAAATATTTTTGACTTCTATTAGCCAAGGTTTTCCTTCGTCTTTTTGCGTTCCTGCTATTTGCTGGGTTTCATCAGCTAGATTTTTTGCAGATTCATTGATAGCAGAATCTAAAGCTGTTTTGACGATTCCTTGCTTGTAGGAAATATATGTTTTTTTGAGTTCTACGTCTTGAATGACAATTTTTTGAGTTCCTAAATTGGTTTCTTGTGCATTAATAAAAAGACTTCCCACTTTTCCATCGACTTGCTGCCCTGTAACATTACTTTGATAAAAAGCTGTTAGATTTTCGATATTTATTTCATCTAAATCAATCTGAAAACCAAGTTCTGTTTTGGCAGTATCTATTTTTTGAGGTTGAGCAGGAGGCATTTTTGTTTGAACATAACGCAAATCGGTATCTTTGAGCAAAATATCTTTTATTGTAAAACTAAGTTGAGTCAAATCAAAATCATCTACATCAACTTTGAGTTGCCCTATTTTTCCTTGAATATCATTTCCATTAAAACGGTCATCAAATTTTGCATGTATATTTTTAAAATCTATTCCACCCAAAGAAATTATCAAACCTGTACCTGTAGAATCATTTGCTTCAATTTGCGTAGTCGTTTGGTCGTCAGACATTTTAGCCGAATCCGTAGGCGCAAAGGCTGCATTCAAAAAATCAATATTCGAAACGCTATCTTCATTTATCCAAATATTCGCATAAACATCAGAAAGCTGTATTTCTGTAATCTGAATGGTGTTATTTACTAAAGCAAACGGATTTATGTCAGCATTAAAATGACCTGCATAAAGTAGCGTATCTTGCTGCAAATCTTCAATATAAAGTCCATTTAAGGTCAGTCCTAAAGGAAAACTAAGTCGAATCGTTTTGATTTCTACCTTTGTAGTTAGTTTTTTAGAGAGAAAATCTTCTGCTTTGTGTGTCAGAAAATCTTGTACAGGAGGAAGAAAAACAAGAATAAAAACCAAAGCAAAAAGTTCAAAAATAGAACCAACAATCCACGTAAAAATCTTTGCTATTTTCCACAAAACACGCTTTGTTTTTGATTTGTGTTTTGATGTTGTAGTAGATTGATTATCAGTAGAATTATGAGAGGAGATCGACAAAAATTTAGATTTGATTTTGGATAGAAAATTCATAAAAACACACGAATACGTAAGCTAAAAAAATGGACGCTAAAAATATTTTGCGTTGTGGTCTAATTAACTTTATAATAAGGAGATTTGTTTGTTTTATTTCTTTATGAATAAAACCTATCAAAAAAAACTTCTCAAAAATCTAAAAATAGAAATTTGAGAAGTTTTGAAATTTGATAATTCAATTACAAATAATTTTAGCCTTTGCGTACTTTGCCAGAACCACTTACTTTGACAATTTGTCTTTCTAATTCGTTTCCACCAGTTGTATAACGTACATCTCCAGAGCCTGAAATTTTGGCATCTAAAACTTTGGTTACATAGATTTCTGCATCACCAGAACCTGAAATTTTGATTTCTGTTTCTTGTGTTTTGAGGTCTTCTGCTTGATAATCTCCCGAACCTGCGATTCTTACTTCTTGTCGTGTAGCTGCCCCCTTCAAACAAATTTTGCCCGAACCTGCAATACTAGCCTCTAGTTCAGAAACAGCAATTCGCCCACATACTTTTCCAGAACCTGCTACATTTATATCCAAACGTGTGCTATAAAGTTCTCCATCCCATTCCATAGAACCCGAACCTGCAAGTGATAATTTTTCTAATTTTTCAGTATGATAAACTGTAATGGTTATGTTACTAAAGCCTCTGGAAGTCCAACTAGCACCTTTTTTGATGCCTATTTTTAATCGGTTGTCTGTTACCTCTGTTTCTAGTTTTTCTAAAAGGTCAGCATCTGCGCCTTCAATTTTGACTTCATTTTTAGAAGATTTAATGATTTTAATATCAAAACTTCCTCCTGATGAAATGCCTTCAAATTTTTGTACACTGCGTACTTCTTGAGCAAAAACAGTTGAAATTGAAAAAGCAAAAAGGAATAAAAGAGCAAAAGAAAAAGTAGTTAGTTTGTGATTGAGTGTTTTCATAGAATTAAATATTGAGTTTGTAATAAATTAATTTCAAAAATTAGTGAGTAGCCTTTTTAGTTAATTTTTTAGGCTGATATACTACAAAGACAATATCTTTTTAAATAGGTTGCATCAAAAATTTCACTTGATTGATTTTTTTTCAATTATTTACTTTATCAATCCTTCAAAAATGCCTTTTCTGCCTTACTGCTTTTTTCATAGAGTTGATTAAATTTTTCATTGGGATTTTCTAAAAGCCAAATTTGTGTTCCATTTTCTCGTGCATATTTATCCGTAATTTCTCCAATTAGAGTATGTTTTTCAAAGGTTTGGCTAATGTCTTCATTAAACTCATCATTAATGTAAATCAACTTTTTTAGATTTACTTGTTCAGGACTCCAAAGCATATAACTACTTGAAAAACTAATACATAGAGGCAAATTAAATTCCTTTCCATAAAAATCAATCGCTCCAGCTTGTCCGTAATTTTCAGCGAAAATCATGGTATTCTTTCGTTCTTCAATGGGAATTTGACAGTATGCTTTTGCTGCTAGAGTAGCTATTTCTTTCCAACCCAACATGTCAGCAAAATCTTGAGGAAGCGCATGAATTTTTCCATCTTCCCAACGATTAAAAGATTCTTCTCCTGTTTTTTCGGTAAAAGTGGCTGCATATTCTGTGAGTTTTTCTGGACTCAAAACAGGAATACTAAAGGGAAGTAAAGGCAAAATAAGCATTATCGGAATTACAACAGCAGGAACACGCAAAAAAGTACGGTTTTGTGTAAGTCGTTCGATTGCAACTGCACCAGCAGCCAACATTACAGGAAAAGCACCTAATGTATAATAGCTTTTTCCATGCATAAAGAAAAGCATCAGAATGACGACCACAAAAAATACGGCTATTGTTCTGAAAGGTTGAAGTGTTTT
>DAIUBX010000019.1:0-12949 GCA_036846465.1 Bernardetia sp. | reverse complement strand
GAATCGTATTTAAAATAGGAGATTATATTGCTTTATCTTTACTAGAAATAAAAAATCAAGCTATCAACAATATAAAACTAATTTTACTTGAAGTATCTCGTTATGATAATATGTTTTTTCGATCTGCTGAATTATGTGTTAATTTCAGCGACGCTCCAACTTTTAGAGAAGTTATTTTGCAAAAAATAACTAAAGGAAAAGAAGAAACCTGTAAATCAGCAGTCTATACCCTAGAAAACCTACCTACATTATTTGATGCAGAAAAAGACACCACTATTCGTTTGGAACTAGAAAAAAGGATTTTATATCTACTTTATCAACACTACTCTCTAGGACAGGCACAAATTAGTGTCGAATACCTTCCAGCAGTAGATTCTTTCTTAAAAGAAATACCTTATTACAATAGCAGAGCAGATTTTTCAACTAACATAAAAAATATTTTAGATAATAAACCTGCTGTAAAACCAAAAGCAGATATTTCTCATCAGTCTTTAAATGTAAAATCATATAAAATAGTTTTCTTAAGAAGACATTCAGAAGTAGAATATGAGATAGAAGAAAACGAAGAAGAAATTAACCTAGATACAAAAGAGAGTGAAAATTTTTGTTTTGAAGATGTAGGCGATATCATTTTTACTTCTTGTTGGAGTAAAATTGATAAGAAAGGATATAGTTGTATAGTTTATAATACTGAAAAATATCCTTTTTCAAAGCTATCAATCGGCAATATGCTTTTAGTAATACGCAAGGCAGTAGCACTTAGTAATTATAGTGTTCGTAAAGATTACAATGAAAAGCTAGGCGAATACATAAAATATAACGACGAATATATAGAAAAATACAAAGGCAATTATATCAACTTTTTTAGATGTAAAGGAAAAGATGAAAATGAAATGATTGGATTCAACATTATTTCTTTATTAGAAGAAACCTTAACCATTAGATCTACAACACTACGAGATGACCAATCTAGTACGTATGACGGATGGTGGATTCCTTTGCTTGAAATCATAGAAAAACCACAAAGTTTTAATAGAGCATCAAAAATAATAAATATATGTCAAGACAATGGGGTCATGTTATACACCTTTAACCAAGAAAATAAAAAAAGAGTATTACTTGGGGTTGGACACTATACAATTGGAAGAATGAATGAAGAAAATACTGCTATTATTGGGGTCTATAGTGGTGAGAGTATTGATGGAAATCTACATGGAGGTACTGATATTTTTTTAAAATTACCTCCAAACGTTGTATTACAGGCAAAAGAACTTTATCCAGCCTCTGAATTTTATGATTTTTTTGATAAATTAATTACTACTTTTGATATATCTTTATCACAAAATAAAAATATAGACTTTAACATTACAGAAATTTTAGACTCCTATAACAAGATGTAGAAATGTTTTACTTAAAACCTTTAACTAATTTAGACAGAGAGAAAATAAACAATTTCCCTTCTTATCCACCTCCTTTTGAAGTGTTAGATTATGCCTTGCGTAGTCCAAATGGTTGGTTATATACCATAACAGTACAAAATTCAGATGCTTTGGCTTATAGTATTTTTCACACCAATACAAATAACTTGATAGGATTTATAATTTTGGATATTAATATAGAACATAATATAGGTGAAGCTTATATTGCTTTACATAAAGATTATTTTGCTAAAGGAAAGCTAACCCTAAATATCTGTAATGAAGGCTTAAGAATAGCTTTTCAAGAATTAAATTTGAAAAAAGTATATTTGTCATTACGACTCAATCATACTGTAGGGCTAAAACTATATTCTTACTTAGGGTTTAAAAAAAAGGAAATCGTCCAAAAAACATACAATAACATAGTAAGTGATTTTTTAATAATGGAATTAACCAAAGAAAAATACTTAGAGTTACGTGAAAATGAAAAAAAATAATTTTCAAAATATCGCCTATAAAAAATGCTTTGCATGACACAAAGCATTTTTTATGAAATTCATTTATCATTTTATTCTAAATCATATTCTATTTTTACTTCTGTAAGCCCATCACGAACAAAATCTAACATTTCTGCACCTTTTCGTGAAACATCAATAATTCTTCCTGCTTTAAAAGGTCCTCTGTCGTTTATCCTTACTCTAATTTTTTTTTCGTTTTTTAGATTTGTAACGGTTACCATTGTACCAAAAGGAAGTGTTCGGTGTGCTGCTGTGAGAAGACTTTGTTTAAATTTCTCGCCACTTGCTGTTGGTTTGCCTTCATATTTATCACCATAATAAGAGGCAATTCCTGTTTCGGAATGTTCTCCTGCTTTTGCTGAATTATCAGAAGTATCTTGTTTCTTACCAAAAAGAGAAGTACATGAGGAAAAGAATACAATTAAAAACAAAGAAAGGAAAATAATTTTCACTTTGATTTTCATATTATTTTGAATATTTATATTTTTTAAATTAACATAAAAAAGAGTGTCTATATGCTAAACACTCCTTTTAAGGAAAATAAAGTTATGATTTTTTAGAAAATATTTTCTAAATCTTCCTTTTTGTATTTCATATTTCGTTCTACAAAAATAGAATTTCGGTCTTCTTTTTTGAGTTGCAATAAATTTTTTGTAAAAAGTTTATTCAAAAATGCTATTGGAGTCAGAAATATAAAAAAGACAATAGAAAGTAAAATTTTTCCATTAATTACACCCAAAACTCCTGCAAATTTGAGCCATACCCAAGCTATTTTTTCAGCCAGCCACTCCCAAAAAAGAGCAATAGCTCCGATTCCAAAAGATATATATAATAAAATATCTATCTTAAAGACAAAATAAAATACCATAAAACCAACCATAATGGCTAGTAAAGATTCAACTACTTTTACTCGTTGCATAATTTTTCTGATAGTCAATGTAGCTGACAGTTAAAAACTGTCATAAATTATTTTTCTGACAGTTTTTAACTATCAGCTACTTTTTTAAAATAACGTATAAATAAATGGTGCAATAGCCGAACCACCACCAATAACAATAAGAACACCTAAAAGCATCAAAATAATAATCATGGGTGCAAGCCAAAATTTTTTACGTTGCATCATAAATGCCCATAAATCTTTTAAAAAATCCATATTTTTTCTATTTGTTTTGTTTAAATCAATTTTTCAATATGAAAATACGCTGAAGCGTATTCTACATTTAATCTAATGCAAATTCTGTACGCCAATCGTCCTTTTCAGTCCATTGAGGTTGAAGTTTTTTATCAAAAATAAAATCTCCAATTACTAAATAGTCCATTTCAGTACGCATTAAACATTTATAAGCGTCTTCTGGCGTACAAACAATAGGTTCACCACGCACGTTAAAACTTGTATTAACCACCAACGCATAACCTGTTTGAGCTTCAAAAGCACTAATGAGTTTCCAATATCTTGGGTTGGTTTCTTTGTGAACCGTTTGAATACGAGCCGAATAATCAATGTGAGTAATGGAAGGCAAATCACTTCTCAAAAAATATAATTTTTCCATTAAAGGTAAAGAATTATAATTATCTGGAAATTTATTCTGACGAGATTCTTTGACAGGTTGCACCAAAAGCATGTACGGAGAAGGCGTTTTTTGTTCAAAATATTCCTCTACTTTTTCAGACAAAACCGAAGGTGCAAAAGGTCTGAATCCTTCTCTATATTTAATTTTTAAGTTTAATTTTTTCTGCATTTCTGGGTTACGTGCATCTCCTAAAATACTTCTTCCACCTAAAGCACGAGGACCAAATTCCATTCTACCTTGAAACCATCCAATTACATTTCCTTCTGCCAAAAGAGAAGCCGTTTTTTGAGCTAATTCATCAAAATCATCATATTTTTCAGAAACAGCATCGTATTTTTTGCCCATTTTCTGAATATCTAATTCTGAATATTGAGGACCTAAATAACTGCCCTGCATTTGGTCTAAAGTATCCGTAATTTCTCTTTCTTGACCAAAATAAATATGATAGGCTGCCTGTGCTGCCCCCAAAGCACCACCTGCATCACCTGCTGCTGGTTGAATAAAAATATTCTCAAAGATATTTTCTTTTTCTAGCTTTCCATTAGCTACACAATTTAGAGCTACACCACCAGCCATACAAAGATTTTTTGAGCCTGTTAGGCGTTTGGCTTCGTGTGCCATCAAAATAACAACTTCTTCGGTTACTTGCTGAATCGCTAAAGCCAAATCACAATGCACTTGGTCTAATTTTGCTTCTGACTTTCGTGTCGGAACACCAAAAAGTTGTTCCCATTTTTTCTCTTGAATCATGCGTAATCCTGTCGCATAATTAAAATAAGATTGGTCTAACCAAATAGAACCATCAGGATAAATATGACAAAGAGTTTCCTTTATTTTTCTTACAAATTCTTTGGTTTGCTCTGCTTCTGGATTTCCATAAGGCGCAAGTCCCATCAGTTTATATTCTCCTGAATTGACTTTAAAACCTGTATAATAGGTAAAAGCAGAATACAAAAGTCCTAAAGAATGAGGAAATTGTAGTTCTTTCAGAATTGTAATATCTTTTCCTTTCCCATGACAAATCGAAACCGTCGCCCATTCTCCTACACCATCAATAGTAAGAATGGCTGCATCTTCATAATTTGAAGGATAAAAAGCACTTGCAGCGTGTGATAAGTGGTGTTCTGGAAAAAGAAGTTTGAAACTTTTTTTGTCGTACTCTTCTATTTCTTTTAGCTCTTGATAAATCATGCGTTTCAAAAACATTTTTTCTTTTAGCCAAACAGGAATAGCTGTCAAAAACGACAGTAACCCTTTTGGAGAAAAAGCATAATAAGTTTCTAAAAGACGTTCAAACTTTAAAAGAGGCTTATCATAAAAAACAATTGCATCTAATTTGTCAAGTGTAAGTCCAGACTCTTCCAAACAATACTTTATCGCTTGTGTAGGAAAATTTGGGTCATGTTTGATTCGTGTAAAACGTTCTTCTTGTGCTGCTGCAATTATTTTTCCGTTTTGAAGGAGTGCTGCTGCCGAATCGTGATAAAATGCTGAAATGCCGAGAATATTCATTTGCTAATAATAATGTAGAAATGTATGAATTGCAAAATTAGGATTTATTATTAGAACTACATACTTTTGACAAACTTTTTTGTAAAAAACAGTCATAATACAAGCATTTTTTACTTCAAAAATCAAGAACAATGAAAATCTATCAAATAAAGAGTAAACTACTCTATTCCCCTATTTATATATCATTATTCTTTTTACCTACACTTGTAGGATACTTTTTCGCCTCAAATGGAGAAATTACTGATTTTTTATCATTATTAGTAATAAAATTATTTTATGGTTTTTCAGGTATTATTTTAATAAGCTTTATTTTTACTAAAAAAAATACTTTTACCTTTCATAAAGATTTATTTCTCAATCTTATCTTAATGAGTATTTCTACCCTTATTATGATAGGAATATTAGAAGTGTTTGCTAGAGTTATGGCTGATGAAGACAAATTAGCTTACCAAAGACTTGGAGGAGTAGCTTTAAGAAAAACTATTCCACCTCCCCTAGAAAACTCAGATTATGATGTACCATGGTTTATGGAAAATTTTATGTCAGCAGAGATAAAAACCTTAGATTATCCTAATCATAAAACTGCAAAATATATTGAAGATCAAGTAAGTCCTTTTTTTACAATTAAAAACAATAGAAGATATACCACAAATACACCTCAGTTAGATAACTTATCTAAGCTAACTCAAAACAAATTATACATATTTGGAGGCTCTACTATATTTTGTCGTGAAGTACCAGACAGTTTGACTATTTCTAGTTACTTACAGCGTTTTATATCCGAAAAGTATCCTACTATGGAGGTTGTAAATTGTGGAATACAAGGTATTCATACACCTATACAACTAGCAAATTTAGAAATTATAAAAGATAGTCTAAAAAAAGGTGACATTGTTATTTTTTATGATGGTGTAAATAATTGTTTTTCAGGGATTACTAATTTAGAAAAGCAATTTGATACAACACAAAATAATCCTTCTGTAATGGGAAATGTACTATCTTTTTTATATACTTTTCGTGAACGTTTGTATATTTTACTTCATCAAAAGTCTGCATTAGTAAATTGGCTTCTATATCCATATAGCCCTATGAAACCTACTTTTATCACTAAAAATTTAACAGAAGACAAAAAATTCATGACGGGTATAGATAGTGTTGCGACCAGTTATGCAAAAGATATTGGAGATGCAGCTACTCTTTGCAAAGAAAAAGAAGTTACCTTTTTTCATTTTTTACAACCTCAATTAGCCTCTCGCAATCCTCATACAGATTTTGAAAAGCTGGTATATATAGATAATCCCTATACAAGAAATGGATACGATATTATGTATTTTGATCTTTGTTATCCTTTTTTTAGAGAAAAGTTAGATAGTTTACGTACAAATCATGGCATAATTACACAAGATATTAGTGCCATTTTTAATGATTATCCCGAAGATGTATATTTAGATCATTGCCATGTATCTCAAAAAGGAAATATAAAAGTAGCTCAAAAAATAGCTGATGTTGTTATCAAAAAATAAATTTTTTACTCCTTTTAAATCTGTATTAAAGCATACAAAAAGGTGTTTTTTATAGAAAAATATCTTTTAAACAAGTTGAGCACATCTTTCTAACTTTCAAAAAACAAAAAAATGTTTAAAAAACTCAATCCTAGTCTTTCTTTTTTACTTTATGCTGTTGTACTTTGGCTCTTGCAATATGGTTTTGACGTATTAGTAGGAGATGGAGATGGCAAAATTACGTTTTTGAATGCCTATATTTTTATTGGATTTGGCTTCCAGAAGTAATTAGAAGACTTAAAGGTAACTTTGCTGCTACTTCTCAAGATTTTTTGAAACGAAATACAATGAGTCTTTTTACTTGTTTTATTTTATTTTTTGTAATCATGATTGATTTTTTTAGCTTTATAATTTACGATAAGAAACTTCAAGACAAAGATTACAAAGCAAGTCATTACAGAACTTCACATCCTTGTTTTCACCATGGACTTGTTCAAAATATGGCAGCACAAACCAACTGGGGCAATAATGAATATATGCACTATACCAATTCTTTTGCCTTTAAAGATTCAGCCGTTTTTGAAGCAAAACAGAATTTAGACAAAAAACAAATCGTTTTTATTGGAGATTCATTTACTGAGGGAATTGGAGAGCCTTATGAAACCACTTTTTTTGGTTATACAAGAAAGAATTTTGAGGATAATACAGCCATTGAACTTTGGAATGCAGGTTGTATTTCTTATTCGCCCTTGATTTATTACAATAAAATAAAATATTATACAGAAGTTGAAAATCTCAAAATAGACTATCTATGGGTTTTTTTAGATCCTTCTGATATTCAAGACGAAGTAAATTATAAAGAATTTGAACCAAAATGTGATGAAAAATTTGTTCCAAAAGCAAAAACAGAAATAGATTATGTTTATGATATAAAAAATGATAAAAATCTTTTTGATATTTATTCCAATCATTCGCTCTTATTTGCCTTGACTCCTAGTTTTTATAAAACAGTATTTCCAACAGCAGAACAAGAAAAAGCAGCAGTCTATTGGAAAAATAGAATAACATGGGTTTATGATGATGCCGTCTATCAAGAATGGGGGAAAGGTGGTGTAGAAAATGCCGAAAATCATTTGCAAAAATTAGCAGACCTTTGTAAAGAAAAAAATATCAAGCTAACTTTAGTTATTTATCCTTGGTTTGATATTATTGAAAAAAACGACAGACACGTAAATACTTGGACAGACTTTACAACTAAAAACAATATTCCATTAGTCAATCTATTTCCTGTTTTTTCTCAAAAAGCAAAAGAAATTTCACTTGAAGAAGTAAAGAAAACCTACTTTTTAGAAGGCGATGTACATTGGAATGCAGAAGGAAATCGCTTGATAGCTGAAAGCATCAAGAAACCATTTGAAGATCTATTATTAAATATCGAAAAAATGGATAGCTTAAATAATAGCTTGGAAAATGAATAACCCCCAATTATAGCTTTACCTGCAAACCATCATAAGCCAATTCTATATTTGGAGGTAATTCTTCTAAAACATCTTTATGTAATCCCATTCTATGACTAATATGAGTCAAATAGGCTTTTTCAGGATTGAGTTTTTGAATAACTTCTACGGCTTCATCTAGTGTATAATGCGAAATATGCTTTTCTTTTTGTAACGCTCCCAAAACCAAAATTTTTGTTCCTTTTACTTTTTCTAGCTCTTCATCTGAAATAAAATTAACGTCAGTAATATAGGTAAAATCATTAATTCTAAAACCAAAAACAGGGAGTTTGTAATGCAAAACTTCAATAGGAATTATTTTTACGCCTTCTACTTCAAAAGGTTTATTTTCTAGAATATGCGTTTCTACTTGTGGAATACCGGGATATTTGAAGTCTGCAAAAATATAGGCAAATTCTTGTTTTAATTGTTCTAAAACAGTTTTTCGTGCATAGATTGGTATATCTTTTCGTTGAGAAAAATTAAAAGAACGTATGTCATCCATCCCTGCTGTATGATCTTTGTGTTCATGAGTAAAAAGAACAGCATCTAATTTTTTGATTCGTTCTCTCAAACATTGCTGACGGAAATCTGCACCTGTATCGACAATAAAACTTTTTGGTTCTCCATCCTTATTTTCTACCTCAATATGAATAGAAACACGCAAACGGTTATCTCTATAATCTAAGGATTTACAAACTTCACAATCACATGCAATTACAGGAACACCTTGTGATGTCCCTGTTCCTAAAAATGTTACTTTCATTTATTTATACTATTTTTCTGTTTTTTATTCTAATTCTATGAAAACTGAACTAACTATTCTTCTTTCTGTTTGGATTCTTTGTCTTTATTCCAAGAAATACGGCTTGATAACTTCATAGAAGGTTTTTCTACAAAAAGATATAAGATGTATGCAACTGCCGTACTAAGTCCTACTGCCAAAGGAAAAAACACAATTTCCTCTAAATGGTCTGGTACATAATGCCTTGTAAAATTCAAAAAAGGATCGCCAACAATAGTGTGAGTCAAATATAAAGAGTAGGAAATAAGAGAGAAAAAATGAAAAAATTTATTCTCATAATTAGTGAACAAAACAATCAATAAAAAGCTAATTGCTGTGGCAATCGTAATTTCATATCCTCTACAATAATAAGAAGCTAGAAGTGAAATAAGTAATAAAATATAAAATTCTACATCTTTGATATGCTTTACATGACGCAAAAATAAAATAATTCCGACCATAAAAACAGGAAGCCAAGAAGGAAGAAAATTGGTATTAAATCGTAGAAAAGTCAAAGTAGCTGTTGAAAAAATAATAAAATAGCCTGTACACCTATAAATTATTTTTTTGTGAATAATAAGAGGAAAAAGCAATCCGATATATAAATAATATTGAAATTCGATAGCCAAAGACCAAAAAACACCAATTATCCAACCTTTATTTTTTAGAATTTCGGGAACATATCCAAAGTACTCAAAAATATCTTTTAATGGAATCATATATCCAAAATGCAGCATAACCTGCTGAAAAGTAGGCGTAATATCAACTCCATTTCCATGTGGATTTAGTATTCTAACATATGAAAATATAATTCCTAAGATAATAGCTGCAATATAGGGAGGTTCTAAACGAGCTAATCTTTTGATAATAAACTTTCCATAATTGGGTAATTTGAAATTCTTATTATACATCGAATAAGGAATTACAAAACCAGAAATTACAAAAAATAGTGTTACACCATGATTTCCAAATTCAAAAATACGCAACGGACTATATTGATGAATATAAATCTTAGTCGTAAATAAATGATGATGAAAACAAACGCTCAGAGCAGCAACAGCTCGGAGCGTGTTTAAAATTGGAATGTGCTTACTTTCTTTCACTAGATTGTTTAGATATTTATTAGAGAAAATTATCTATTCTTTAGGCTGTCCTATTGTCCTGTCAAAAAGTTGATAAATGCGTTTGTATTCGTCTGCCCAGCTAGTCGGATAAACAAAACCGTGTCCTTCAATCGGATAAAAGGCAAGTTCCCAGTTTTCTTTCTTGAGTTCGATAAGTCGTTGTGCTAAACGAACCACATCTTGAAACTGAACATTTGTATCAACCATTCCATGACAAATCAATAAATCACCCTCCAAACCATCAGCAAAATAAATAGGCGAAGAACGAACATACGCCAAACTATCTTCCAAAGGTGTATTCAAAATATTTGAAGTATAACCATGATTATAATGCGCCCAATCCGTAACCGAACGAAGTGCAGCACCCGAACGGAAAACTTTAGGCTCTTTAAACATTGCCATCATCGTCATAAAACCACCATACGAACCACCATAAATACCAATTCTTTCTTTATCAATTCCGTGATTTTTGACTAAATAATCTGCACCAGCTACATAATCTACAAGTTCTTTGTTTCCCATGTGGCGATAGATAGCCGTTCTCCAATCTCTACCATAGCCTTGGCTTCCTCTGTAATCAATATCAATAACGGTATAACCTTGTTCTCTCAAAAGATTGTGAAACATATATTCTCTAAAATATGTACTCCAACCATAATGAACATTTTGTAAATATCCTGCGCCATGAACAAACATAACAGCAGCTTTATTTTTTGCATTTGCGTCGGGTTCATAAATACGTGCAGGAACTTCTACACCGTCAGGCGTTTTGAAAGTGATAATTTTGGGTTCATACCAAGAATGTTTTTTAAATTCTTCTGAAACTGAGTTTGTAATTTGACGTTGTGAAGAATTTGTTTTGTTATCAAAAACAACCAATTCCCAAGGCTTGTTTGAATACGAATAACGAGCAATCCAAAACTTTTCATCTGGCGACAAAATCAATTCTTCATACACTCCTTTTTGAGAAGTAATTTTTTCTAAATCATTTTTCTTACCTAATTTATACAAATGATATTCATGGAAATTTTCTTTGTTAGCACGAACATAAAACGTTTTGTTATCTTTTGAAAGCCAAACATCAGTTACTTCAAAATTTCCATTTGTAAGTTGATTTTGTTCTTTAGTTTTGAAATTATAGGTATAAAGATGTGAAAAACCTGTTTTTTCAGATTGAAAATAAACGTTTTCATCATCTTGCCAACCTAAAGTTCCTGTTTCGCCATGCCAATTACTAATTCCTTCTCCACCTATCCACGCATCGTCATGTTGGTGGTCAATGAGTTTTAATTTTTCATCTTTGCTATTCAAATCCATTCCTACAATCCAACGGTCTTTTGAGTCATCTGCACGAACTACAAAAACACCTCTTTTTCCATTTGGCGACCATTTTGTTTCATGAATCCATAATTTTCTTGGCGAATTTCGTTTTGTATCTCTACCGTATTCTTTATAAAAAATAGGATTTTCCAACATTTTTGGCAAAATAGATAAATCAATTTTATCATTTGCAATGGCGTATCTATCATATACATAAAGTGAAAAATCAGCATCTTCGTTTCCTACTTTCGAACGAGCAGAAAGGTTTTCAGTATAACCAAACTGATTGATATAATTCGGAACTTCGGTAGCTTTTGAAGAATATTCACCCAAAACATAAATCACAAAACGTCCGTCATTACTAATCTGAACCGAAGAAACATATTTTCCATTGAGTGGAATGGCTGTCAAACGATAGGGCTTAGGTTGAGCATTTTTGATAGAGTCTTCGATATTATGAAGTCTAACAATTTCTAATAAATCACTTTGTTGTTGATTGAGCCATTTTTCGGCATCTGAAAATGATTTTTCAGTTTTTTTATCGGATTCTACAAAAGAAGTAAGTTGCTGTGTTTGTCCAATTTGTTTTCCTTGTAGCCAAAAATAAAATAAATCATTTCCTTTTTGATAAACGATTGCGCTGTCATTTCTTGTAAAATGTGGATTTCTTTCATTGTCAAGCGTATTTGTTAGGCGCATAGTTTGCCCATTTTCAATGTCTTGCAAATACAAATCTCCATCTACCGAAACTACTTTATGCGTTTCTGATTCGTTGTAACTATCCGTATGAAAATCGCCTCCAAAAATGTAACTTTGAGGGTTTAGGTTAAAATCATTTGCAGCAATTTTCAACGGCTGACCGATTGGGTTTCCATTCGAAATGCTTTGTTTGTACCACGTCGGCAAAGGCTCTAAAGATGATTTTTTAGAAAAATAAATCGCTTTTCCGGCATACGACCAACGACCATTTTCTGGCAAAACACCAACAAATTTATCACCTTGCATGACTTGGTCAATTTTGGCTAACATTTCTTTTTGAGTGTCATTTTGCGTTGTTTGTGCAAAAGAAAGTGTCGTTATCGAAAATAATAAGGTTGAAAATAGAATTTTTAGTTTCATTTGGTTTATAGGTTGTTTGTAGGTTGATTCTGTTTGAAGTGGGAAATTAGTAAATTTTTGTTTGGATAATTTAAGTTTATTTGCAATTGAAGCTATTTGAACTTTGTCAATAGTCTGTAATCAGACTTTGACAATAGTTTAGATTACAGTTTTGATCTTGCTCTCAACTATTGTCAGAGTTTGCTTAGGCAAACTACTGACAAAGTTTTTTCTATTCTACTGTTATTCAACTTTGCCGTTGTCGGTATCCCACCGACGACTTCCAAACGAATTTAAACCACCGAAATACGAACTTTTTTATTCTTCAATTTCATATTATTTACTTTTGGTAATAAAGTATTCAGAGTAGATTTTTTAACAGAAACAAAAGCACAATCATTTTTGAGTTCTATTACTCCTAATTCTTCTTTTGTGAGATTTCCTTGTTTGAAAAATAAACCTGCAATATCGCCCTTCGAAATTTTATCTTTTCTTCCTCCAGAAATATATAAAGTAAGCCATTCAGAAGGATTTGGAAGCTGTTTTTCTGTAAGACTTTGATTCGGCAAATTCAATTCTTCAATAAAGTCTGGCACATCTTCATAC